>DASVGM010000138.1:0-3553 GCA_036379555.1 Pirellulales bacterium
GCTCCGGCGGCAAGGTCGGCGGGGCCTCGGCGGATGACCTGCTGGCCGGCGCCATCGACGTGGCCGGCGTCAAGTTGGTGGTGGCCGAAGTGCCCGACGCGGGCGCCGACGCCTTGCGTCAGCTTATTGACTCGCTGCGTCGCAAAGCCCGCTCCGCGGCGGTTCTGCTGGCCAGCCGCGCCGACGACAAAGTGGTGCTGGTGGCCGGCATTACCAAAGACTTGGAGGCCAAGGGGCTGAACGCCGGCGCCTGGGTTCGCGCGGCGGCGACAGTTGTTGGCGGCAGCGGCGGCGGCCGCGCTGACATGGCCCAAGCCGGCGGCAAGCACCCCGAGCGACTTCCCGCCGCGCTCGAAGCGGCCTTGGCCAGCGCTCAACAACAATTGCAGACGGCATGATTATCGGCGAGCTTAACAAAGGCACGTTGAGCGTTCCGGTACGGGTCGAGAATTTTGAGGAAATCCCGTACTATTGCGCGGCCGGGCGTGCTTGGCGAGCGGCGCTGGCGGATTCTGTTTGAGGGGGGGCGAAAATGCCGGACTGCCAAATAATGGCGTCTGTAGGGAACGCCCTCCGTGGCGTTCCGTGGCGAACTCGGCAACGCCAGGACAATCAATGCAAGGTAGGGGGCGAATCGGCGGATTCAAATCGCACTGAGATAAAAAGAAGGTCGCTCCGCGACAACGGAAAGCGGCGATAAATCGCACGCACTCCAAGACGACGCCAAGCACCTACCCGGCGTCAGCCGCTTACGTTGGCGAAAGGCTAGATCATCGCCAGTGCTTCCGCCGCCAAGCTGTGAGTCAGTTGATCCGCGGGAAGTTCTCGGCAGAGGCCGGCGGCCTGGCCAGCCCAGAGTTGCATGAAATCCAATGAGCCGATTGCCTCGGAACGCTTACGTAAAGGAGCGATGGCCAGCGAGGCCAGCGGAAAATCAGGCGCCAGCGGCGACATGGGACCGATTTCGGCGACGATCCGATTCCTGATGCCGCGCGCGGGCCGACCGCTGAAAATGTTGGTGATGACGGTCTGGTCGGTCGATTTCTTCAAGGCTTGCCGATGCAGCGGCGAGATCGTCGCTTCCGGGCAAAGTAAATACGCGGTTCCCAATTGCACCGCCGCGGCGCCCAGCGCCAAACAGGCCGCAATGCCGCGGGCATCGCCAATTCCGCCGGCGGCGATGACCGGAAGTTGAATCGCATCGACGATTTGCGGCACCAAACTCAGCGTGCCGGCCTGCGTGGCCACATCGCCGCTCAGGAACATGCCGCGATGCCCGCCCGCCTCGATTCCCTGCGCGATGACGGCGTCGCAGCCGTGAGATTCGAGCCAGAGCGCTTCGGCCACCGAGGTCGCGGTGGAAAGAATTCTGGCCCCGGTCGCTTTGACACGCGCCAACAGCGACTCTTCAGGCAAACCAAAGTGAAAGCTGACCACTTCCGGTTTACACGCTTCAAGCATGTCGCAAAATGCCTCGTTGAAGGCGCCGCGCGTGGGGCCGCCCGCGGGCGGCGGTTCAAGCTGTAGCTCCTCGTAATACGGCCGCAGCAACTCCTGCCAGCGCCGCATGGCAGCCGCGTCAACGAGCGGAGGTTGATGGCAGAAAAAATTGACATTGATGGGGCGGGACGTTTGCTGACGTATGCCATGCAGTTCACCGGCCGCTTGCTCGGGGCTTAACATGGCGCACGGCAGCGCGCCCAACGCTCCGGCGTTGGAAACGGCGATCGCCATCTGCGAGCCACTCGCGCCGGCCATCGGCGCCTGAAGAATCGGCAGCTCGATACCGAGCAAGTCAAGAATGCGGCGGTTTGGCCAACGCGTCATCAGGATTCTCCTTCCGCTTCTGCGAGATTAGGCGGGAGAATCGATTCTAGCTTTCCTCGACCGCCGTTTACACAGGCCGCGCAAGGACAACCAATGTGAGGTAATGCCAAATCGGCGCATTCAAAACGCACCGAGATAAAAAGAAGGTCGCTCCGCGACAACGGAAAGCGGCGATAAATCGCACGCACTCCAAGACGCCAAACACCCCCTCAGAATCAGCCGCGCACCGCCGTAAGCTCGTCAATGAGCGGCATCAACTCCTCGTAGTCGACCGGTTTCGCCAAGACGCGGAGGATTCCCGCCTCGATCGCCGGATAGACGACGTCGATCGTCGTGAACCCGGTCACAAAAACGCCTTTGATTTCCGGCCGCAGTTTTCGCATGCGCCGAAAAAGCTCGACGCCATTCATGTGCGGCATTTGGAAATCAATGATCGCCAAAACATAAGGGTTTTGTTCCACCAGTTCCAGCGCGGTGAAAGCGTCGAGCGCCACGTCCGCCTGATATTCCCACGACCAGAGCAACTTGGCGGCCAGCGCCGCCGCGTCGGCGTTGTCGTCAACAATTAAAATAGCGCGTGTCATAACGAAGGCACCTCCTCTTCAATAAATATAATGTGAGCTTCCGAGCCGCAACTAACGGCCTCTTCCGTCACTGGCCGAAGTCCATCTTCCACTTGCCACAGCAGCTCTTGCAATCGGTCCAGATCGACGGGTTTGGTCACGTGGAAATCAAATCCGGCCGCTGCCGCCCGGCGGCGGTCGTTCGGCTGGCCAAAACCCGTCAGCGCCACCAGCGTGACGCCGTTCAACTCGGGATGCCGCCGCAGCCGCCGCGCCACCTCGTAGCCATCAAGGCCGGGCATGGCGATGTCCAACAGCAGCACGTCCGGTTGGTGCAGCAAACTCCAAGCCACGACGTGCTCGCCGCCAAAGAGCGGCGTCGCCTCGTGTCCCAAGGTGCGCAGCGCTTTGGCCAGGCTCTCGGCGCTGTCGCGCAGGTCGTCCACCACCAAAACGCGGCGCGGCACCACCTGGCGCCGCTGCCGGGCGGGCGGTTCCGCCGCGCATGTTGGCGGCGCCGCGCTTGGCGGCGCAGCCAAGGCGGGAAGTTCGATCACGAATTCACTTCCTTTGCCGCATCCTGCGCTGCGGGCCTCAATATGGCCGCCGTGCAATTCCACCAATTGCCGGCACAAGCTCAAGCCAATGCCTAGCCCGCCTTGCGAACGGCCAAACGTCGCCTCGATCTGGTAAAAGGCGTCGAACACCACCGCAAGTTGATCGCCGGGAATTCCCACGCCATTGTCGCGCACGCGCACGAAAGCATGGCCGCCGCGCCGCTGAACACATACCGAAATGGCGCCGGGGCCGGGCGTGAATTTAGCCGCGTTTTGCAGCACGTTGACGAAGACCTGTTTGAGCCGCGCCTTGTCGCCCTCCACATAAACAGGGCCATCGCCGGCGGTCACGGTCACCTCATGGCCGGCGGCCGCCAAGGCGGGTTGCACCGTTTCCATCGCTTCGGCAATGATCGTCGCCAATTCGACCGGAGAGCGGTGCAGCACAATTCGGCCCGAACTGACACGCGCCAGGTCTAGTAGGTCGTCAATCAAGCGGACCAGGTGTTTCACGTGGCGCGACAGGACCGCGCGCACGTTTTCCACCTCCGCGGCGTCGTTTGGCACGCGCCGCCAAAGAGCCAGCGCGCTGCTGATGGCCGACAG
>DASVGM010000139.1:0-24721 GCA_036379555.1 Pirellulales bacterium
CACCGGTGCGCAAGCATGTGCCCGCGCCGCCGCCAGGTCCGCCCGTGTCTCCCAAGCCGAACCCGCCTCAGCCTCCGGAAGCCAAGCCGGCGCCGCCGGTGGTTCGCCCGGCGGCGCATGGTTCGATTCCTCCTCCTCCGCCGCCACCCAGAAAGAAGCAATGACAGCCTGCAATGCGAAATGAGGCCATTCTTTTGCCGCAGCGAGCCGGTAGAATGGTAAGGTTGGCCTCTTATTACCAATGACCATGTGCCAAACGATGTACCTATTTCTCAAAGCGGAAGAGATGCCCGATCGACGGTATCCGGCGCGACAACGGCGCGGCGCCGTGCAACTCTTGGTCGATGCCGCCCTGGCCGCCGGTCTGTTCGCGGCCGTCGGCCTGGTGTTTCTCATCGACAAGAAGGCGCCGGAAAAAAATGACAACGCGGTGCAGTTGACCAAGGTGGAAACGCCCGTCGAGAAGCCGACCGTGCCGCCGCAACGCCAACTGCGCTTGGGAGTCACACCGCCCGCCGGCGGCTACGATAACATGGGCGGGCTGCTGAATAGTCTGGGCGAAGGCTACAAGTTTACGCCCTTCGATCTGGAAGACCTGCGCGAAGCGGAGAAGATCGGCAATTACGACGTCATCTTTCTGACCTGCTCCGGCGTGCCGCTCACATGGCTCAAAGACCGCATCGGCGAGAGCGAACGCAAGGGGGCCGACGACTACACCGCCAACGAGGAGATCCTGAACCATGTGGCCGAAAACCTGCGGCATTTCGTCGAGCAAGGGCACACGCTCTACGCCTCCGATTTGCACTATATGCTTGTCGCCCGCGCCTTCCCCGAATTGACCGATCACGCCCTCGCCCAACGCGGCAAGGTGCAAGACATCAACGCCGAAGTGATCGACGACGGCTTGCGTGAATTGATCGGCGGCGAGATGCCGCTCAAGTTCGACCAGGCGGGCTGGTATCCGGCCGCCTTTCAAGGCAAAGACTTAACGGCCTATCTCCGCGGCAAATACGCGACCGACAGCGGCGGCGAACAGACGGCGCCCCTAATGGTCAAATTTCCGGTTCACGACGGCACGGTCATTTTCACCTCCTTTCATAACGAAAAGCAAAACAGCGAGACGGAACTGAAGCTGTTGCGTTACCTGGTGTTTTCGGCGGTGACGGCCGCGGTGGAGACCAAGGTGGAGCGCACGATGGTGCAAGGCGGCTTTTCGCCGGCCAAGAAGAATCTCTTCAGCGCCTCAGCCGGCGAGCCTTCGGCCACCAGCGTGTATCATGCCGACAAATCGGGCCAACTGCAATTCGTGCTCGGCTTTCAAAACGCCGGCGCCGAGTTGAAGCTGACGGTCGTCGGCCCTGACGGCAAAGAACACGTGCAGCAGGGCGTTAGCACGATCACGATTGACCTGCCCGACGCGCCGGCCGGCGATTGGAAATACACCGTAACGGCGCTCAAGTTGCCCAACGCGAATTTTCCCTTCACGGTAACGGTCGGGCAAAAATGAAGTCACCGGAGGATGGGCTTCCTAGCCCGTCACCGTAAATTGTGACGGGCCAGGAGGCCCATCCTCCAGCAATGCGACCGTGTTATTAGACGCTCCAAGGGCGCGGAGGCCAACCGGCTTTCGGCCAACGTCGCTGGGGCTTTTGGCTGAATTGCGGTATAATATCCAAGTCGGATCTCCTTCTCGGTACCGGATTGGACTGTCATGTTGAATCGAACGATCGTAGCGACAATGATCGCCTTGCTGGCGGCACAGACCGCGCTGGCTGGCAAAGATGGTCCCGATCATAGCCAGACGGAAACGGCCCCAACCGTTCAGCGTTGGATCGGTGATTTGAATAGCGGCGTCTTCGCCACCCGGCAGGCGGCCACCCGAAAACTGCGCGAAACCGGCGCCGCGGTGATCGGGCCGCTGACCGCCGCCGCCGATGGGCGGCAGAGCGAGGTGACGCGCCGCGCCGTCGATGTGCTGGAAGCCTTCTGCGACTCCGACGACATGGACACAGCCGAGGCCGCGCGCGAGGCGCTCGGCCGGCTCAGTCAATCCAAGCATCGCCTGCCGGCGCAGCGCGCGGCGCTGGTGTTGAAAGGTCAGCGCCTGCGGCAGCAGCGCATCGCCCTGGCGCAAATTCAGCGCCTGGGCGGCGCCATCTCCTACGCCATGATTGAAGACGGCGAGTTGGTCATTAGCGCGTTGGTCTTGGGACGCCGCTGGGAAGCCGGCGACGACGGCCTGCGCTTTCTGCCCAAGCTCGGCCGCATCGAGCAATTAAAGCTCTTCGGGCCACAGTTCACTGACGCCGGGCTGGAACATCTCACACGGCTGGCCGGAGTTCAAAGGCTGAAGCTTTACGTGACGCAGATTTCAGCCGACGGCCAAAAGCGTTTGCAGCAGGCCTTGCCGGGCACCGACGTCGACCGCCGGCATGGCGCCTTGCTGGGCGTGTCGGGCAGCGGCGACGCCAAAGGCTGCCAGGTGACGCTCGTTCGCGAGGGCACGGCGGCCGCCCGTGCCGGCATCGTGCCGCATGACGTCATCACGCGCGTCAACGGCGAACCGATTCCCGACATGGCCGCCCTGGTGGCGACCATCGCCAAACAAAAGCCGGGCGACAAAATCAGCGTGACCTTGCTGCGCGGCGACGACGAGATCGACAAGCACGTCGTGTTGGGGGAGCTGGAAGAAGATATGGATTAAGGGCCGTGCCCATGACAGGGCGTTACGTTCGCAACCCAAAGCGTTCAGCCAACCGCTGTTGCCGGAAGGCGAACACACGGAGTAGATCGTTCCGCACCAAAAGCCGGTGGACGACGCGGCCGCCTAAAACAGCATACTCGACGAGATCGCGACAGAGCGTGCCTTCGGGCAGCGCCTCGAACGTGTGTTCGTGCCGCCAGTATCGGTAGGGGCCGCGCACCTGCTCGTCGACAAAACGCAGCGGCGGTTCCCACGCGCTGATCCGACTCCGCCAGCGCAGGGGCACTCCGCGCAGGCGCAAGCGATAGTCAATTTCGACGCCGGCGGCGATGGTGATCGGCTCGGGCGTCAAGACGGCAAAATGCAGCCACGGCGGCGTCAGCTCCTGCAGTTCGCGCGCAGCGGAGAACAACGCGAACACCTCTTCGCGCGGGGCCGGCAGCAACTGCTCCGCCCGCAGCAAGAACCCGCGCCCGTCAGGTTTTTCGTCAATGTGGATATTCAAGGTCAGGACCGGAACGGCCGATTCAAAACACACCAAGATAAAAAGAAGGTCGCTCCGCGACGACGGAAAGCGGCGATAAATCGCACGCACTCCAAGACGACAACAAGCACCCGCGTCCAGGTGCGGCCGCTTAGGTCTGAATTGCCGCCCAACTTACGGCGATCCGCGCGCCGGGCGGACTATGAAATCAATTCGGCCAAGGGCTGCGACTGACCTTCAACCAGGTATTGTGGGCGGCCGTTGAGGTCGTTGACCGTGGTCAGGCCGGCGTCGATGCCAAGATGCTTAAACAGCGTGGCGTAGACCTCGCCGAAGGTCACCGGCCGGGCGACCGCTTCGCCGGCGATGCGATCGGTCGCGCCGATCACTTGCCCGTGCCGCATGGCGCCGCCGGCCAACAGTGCGCAATTCACCTGCGGCCAATGATCGCGGCCGACGATGGAGCTGATTTTCGGCGTGCGACCGAATTCGCCCCAAATCACCACCGCGCAATTGTCGGCCAATCCGCGCAGGTGCAAATCCTCAACCAGCGCGCTGACGCACCGATCAAAGACCGGAAAATCTTCGGCCTCGCGCAAGAAGATGGAGTTGTTTGCCCGGCCTTCGGCGTTCTTGCCGCCGTGCCAATCCCACTTGCTGTAATTCAGTGTGACCACGCGCACCCCGGCTTCAATCAATCGCCGGGCAAGCAGCAGGCTCTGCGGCACGCGCGGCGCGCCGTTGCCGTCCATTTTGATTTTAGGATCGCCGGTGCCATAACGCTCCACGGTGCGCGGGTCTTCCCGCGAGAGGTCCAACGCCTCGGCCAGCTTTGACGACGTGAGCAACCCCATCGCCTGTTCGGTGAAGGCGTCGAGGCCGGTCATCATCGAGGTTTGATCGATATCGCGCCGCAGGACGTCAAAGCTTTTCAGCAGCGATTTGCGATCGGCCAGGCGTTCTAAAGTGATGCCGTTGAGCACCATGTCGCCGCGCGTATCGCCCAACGGCCGGAACGGCGCGTGCGGCATGCCGAGAAAGCCGGGGCCGGGTTCGTTATATGGGCCGTGCGTGCAGGTGTAGCACAAGCTCACGTAGGGCGGCGATTCCGGCCGGGCCGCGCCTTGCACTTTCGACACGACCGAGCCGAACTGCGGCCAGCCGCCTGATGGCTTCGATTTTTGGGGATGATGCCCGTTGAACACCTGGATGGCGTCATGGCCCTGTTGATTGCCGACCAACGAGCGAATGACCGTAAGCTTGTCTGTCAGGCTGGCGAGCCGGGGAAACGCCTCACAAATGTCGAAGCCGGGCACCTTGGTGGCGATCGGCCGCCAAGGCCCGGCGATTTCCATCGGCGCGTAGGGTTTGAGATCGAACATATCCTGATGCGGCGGGCCGCCGACCAGGTAGATCATAATCACGGATTTGGGCGATTTGCGGCCCGACCGCGCTTCGGCCCGCAGCAGGTCCGGCAATGTCCAGCCGCCGGCGGCGCCCATGGCGGCGAGCGTGCCGATTTTCAGCAGGTCGCGTCGCGACAAACCATCGCAGAAATCGCGAGCGGAATGGGGGCGTCCGGTAATCGAAAGCATGCTCAAGCTCCAGGCCGTGATGTTTGGCAGATTTCTACCATCGTCGTGATGTTTGGTTTATATCAACAAACTTGGATGGCGGATACACCGGAGCCTGCCGGCAACGATCGAACTGGGCGGATTCTTAGTTTTCGGGGTGCCGGCGGACAACCGGTGAAGCGGCCGATTGAACCTTGCGCCGAACACTGGTAAAGTTTGAATGTACAAGCTTGATCCGTCGCGCGATTTCAGAGTACCGCCGCCCGACAAACGGCTATTGCCTCAATAAGCGGCAAGGCTTGAGTCGCAGAAGATCATCGGATTTTGCTGGCGCGGGAGTAGAATAACTGTCATTGGGCAGACTTGCATCGAATGAGCGGACGTGGCCGTACCAAATCCGACACAGATTCTACGATTCATGCACATCGACAGCTTAAGGGTCGTACTGCAGAGGGGCGCGCTCCACGCGCCGCATTTCGTTCCTGACGACAGCCTAACCTATTTAACGATTCACGATTTGGAAGTTCAACAAAAGCGCCGAGTGAAGGCGATTCCGTGCGGCCCCGGTGGTGTCATTCACGATTATGTCTCGTTCTACTTCGGGTATCTCTCGCCGATGTTGCTTAAGCTCAAGTCGGGCCGAGTGCCGGGCTACAACCAGGGGCAAGATCCGCTCATCTACCTTGTTTCCAGCGCACAGGCGATAAAAAAGAGCGGCGAGCGTTTCGTTTTTTCGGATGGTCATGGAATCGCGGCGTACACGAGTTGGTTTGATGACCTCGGCGAGCTTGAAAAGGTTGATTGGAATATGGTTTATCAAAGGTACTGGAAGGACGAGATTAACGATATGGATCGCCAACGTCGGAAGCAGGCCGAATTCCTTGTGCATCGCTCGTGCGATTGGTCGCTCATTGACCAAATCGTGGTCGTGGACGTGCAAATGAAAAAACGCGTTGAGGACATCTTGGAAATGTTTCCGGGAGGGCTTCACCGGCCGGTGGTAGTCCACCGCGGGTGGTATTATTGAAAGGGATGCCATGATCGAAACAGCCACTGGCAATTTGCTGGAGGCCGAGGCCGAAGCACTGGTCAATACGGTCAATTGCGTGGGTTTTATGGGCAAGGGCATCGCACTGCAATTCAAGCAGGCATTCCCAAACAACAACGCCGCATACGAGCGTGCGTGTCGAACCAATGCAGTGCAGCCTGGGCGGATGTTTATCGTTGAAACCGGATCGATGATCGGCCCAAAGTACATCATTAACTTTCCGACGAAACGCCATTGGCGCGGAAAGTCGCGACTGGAAGACATCGAGTCCGGACTTCGCGCGTTGGTGCAAGAGGTGCGGCGATTGGGGATCAAATCCATCGCGGTTCCACCGCTCGGCTGCGGTTTGGGCGGCCTGAACTGGAATGAGGTCAGGCCGTTAATCGAAAACGCTTTTGCGTCGCAGCCGGACGTTCGCGTTCTGCTCTTCGAGCCCAAGGCGGCCCCGGCGGCGAACGACATGCCGGTTCGGACGAAGAAACCAAAGTTGACCCATGCGCGGGCCCTTTTCGTCAAGCTCATGGAGCAATACTCCGGGCTCGCATATCGCCTGACGCTGCTTGAGGTGCAGAAACTCGCCTACTTTCTGCAAGAGGCGGGCGAGCCGTTGCGGCTGCGCTATGTGGCCCATATCTATGGCCCCTACGCCGACAATTTGAATAAGGTGCTGCAAACGATGGAGGGGCACTTCACGCGCGGCTACGGCGACAGCCCCAAGCCGGATCGTGACATCGAACTTTTGCCCGGCGCCGTTGAAGCGGCCAATGCCGTAGTCAACCCGAATTCCGAATCCTACCGCCGGCTACAGAAAGTGGCTGAATGGATCGATGGCTTCGAGACACCCTACGGTATGGAATTACTCTCGTCTGTTCATTGGGTAGCCGTGCATGGCGAGCCACGCGCGGTCGCCCCATCTTCCGCAGTTGCCGCGGTACATGGTTGGAACGAGCGCAAGCGGGGAATGTTCCGCGCGCAGCACATCGAGATTGCCTGGCAGCGCCTCAATGAAGCTGGTGGTTTGGGCGACCACGTATGAGCATCGCAATCCCATTACCACGTATTTGGCTTGCGAAATAACATGCCGCGACCCAAAGTGCTGACCGACTGGTAGCCGCCGGTCGACCAGATCGGGGCCGGGAGCATGCGTTCGCGTTGCTCGCGGCGCACGTCACTCAGTTGCCGAAGTCGCGGCGCAACGGAACCGCAAAGTCACACCGGCGGCTCCGCCTCTTCCAAATGGCCGGCGGCGGCGAGCCCGTCGAGCAGCATGTGGAAATAAATCAAACCGCCAAATGGTTGCCAGCCGCGCAAATGGTGGGCCACGGAGGCGTAATCCAGCTTTTCCTCAAGGTTGAGGAATTGTTGTAAACGATTACGCGCGCCAACATCGTCGCCCGGAAAGATGTGTGTGCGGCCCAGGCCGCGCAGCAACGCGTATTCCGCAGTCCAACGGCCAATGCCGCGATGCGCCTGCAACTTTTCGATGGCGGCGTTGTCGTCCAAGTCGGCCAGGGCTTCCAAGTCGGTTTCGCCCGCCACGATGGATTGAGCCAATTCGATGATCGCGCGGCCTTTTTGCCGGCTGTAGCCAAAACCGCGGAAGTCGTCGGGCGTACGATCGACAACGTCTCGCGGACACGGAAACGCATACGCCGCTCCGTCGCCGATCGACGGCGAATACTGCGCGGCGACTTTGTTCAGCAGTTGAATGCCCAGAGTGAGCGTGATTTGCTGGCAGGTAATGGCATTTACCAACGCCTCAAATACCGTGGGAAATCGCGGAGGTTTCAGGCCGCGAAACCTGATCGCCAGGCGGTTCAGCGGCGGGCTGGAACCGGCAACTTGATAAAACTTCGCCAGATCGACACGCAGCCCCAGCAACCGCTCCACCAGGGCGATGACGGCCGATTTGGTCGCGGCGCCGGAGCGTACGCCCCGCACGCGCACCTCAATTGTGGGGCGTTCAGGCGGGCCTGTCTGCCGCACGGCCAACTCCGCCACCTGCGCGCCCAGCGGTATCACGCGGCGATACGTATCGCCGTCCCAGCGATCGATGGTGTTGTCCGTGCGTCGGCGCAGCGCCCAGACAGTGAAATCAAGCCGAAACGGCGGCACGGGCGTGAGATCGAAGCGCATTTGCTCTTTTCGTCATCTGTTCGCGGCCGGGCGCGGGCGGCGGTAGTTGCAATCCGCCGTTGAAGGCGGGCGGAGGCGGAAGTCCATGCGCGTCGTCCGGCATGAGTCTGCCGAGGCGAAAGTATTGCAGCAGCCCCAGCGTGAAAAACAAGACTCCAATCGGCAGCAGGCCGAACAGCGCGATCGAGGCGATTACGTCCGTCACATTGGCATGCATCCCCTCGCCTTTGCGCCGCCCAATCGACTTCTTTTTGGCGGGGACGGTGTGCGCCGCCGGGACACGCCGCCCCAACGTCGGGCTAGCGAGCGTGTTGAGCGGATCGGCGTAGGGGCCGCCCGCAGTGAATAGGTCTTCCACGGGATGCGCGGGCGCGGCGGGCGCGGCGGGCGCGGCGGGCGCGGCATACACAATTTCCGCTTCGAGCAAAGGCTCGTCGTCTTCAATCGGTTCGGCCCAACGCACCGGCGCCGGGGCCTCGTCGACCAGTTCCGCCAGAGGGATCGCCT
Source organism: Pirellulales bacterium (assembly GCA_036379555.1). Lineage (GTDB taxonomy): Bacteria > Planctomycetota > Planctomycetia > Pirellulales > JAICIG01 > DASSFG01. The sequence continues at coordinate 8,454 of DASVGM010000139.1, forward strand.
CGCTGGAGGAATCGTCGGCGTCGTCCATCGTTGCGCCGCGCGCCGTCGCCGGAGGCCGGCCCGACGCCCGTGGGGCGTTGGGCGGTTCGTCGTCGGGCGGCGGCACGAGGAACTTATGGCCGCAGGAACAGATCACCGCCCGGCCAACTCTGCGCCGCTCACGGGTATATTGGGCGCCGCACTTGGCGCATTGAAAGGTGTCGCTCATCGGCCCACCGCGGCAATCCCCTCTTTAATCATCAAAACAGATAAAATGATGCCGAACAGGATTTGCGCCAACATGACGACGGAAAAGGCGACCATCAAACGCTGCTGCTGCCATTCTTCCGCCTTTGACCAGCTATAGAAGAACAACACGAACGGGCCAATGATTGGGATGAAGCAAGCACAGCCCATGCCGACTTCGCCTTTGGTGAAAATACGCACCAGGCAGGTCAGTGCGCACAGGGAGTGGGCCAGGACAATCGCCAGCATGCCGATAATGAGCGGATAAAAAGGCGCCATGCGACTACCGCCTGGGCGACGACGGCCTAGTGAACGAGGGAAAGAACGTATATCATGCAACTTGGACTTGATTCTAACATTGGAACACGCAGGATGACAGAACGCGTTTACAATTTCGCGCCGGGGCCGGCGGTGCTTCCGCTGGCGGTTTTGGAAGAGGCCCAGCGCAACCTGGTGGCGTTGCCGGGGTTGGGCATTTCGCCATTGGAAATCAGCCACCGCTCGCCGTGGTTTGACGGCGTGCTGGCCGAAACCGAGGCCAATTTGCGGCGACTGCTGACCATTCCCGACAATTACCGCATCATCTTCATGCAGGGAGGATCGCGGCTGCAGTTTTCGCTGGTGCCGATGAACCTGCTGCGCGCCAAGGGCGCCAAGGCCGATTACATTGTTACCGGCACTTGGGGCCAGATGGCCCTGCAAGAAGCCCAGCGCGAGGGGACGGCGCGCGCGGCCTACAACAGCAAGCCGCACAACTTTGACCGGCTGCCTGGGCCGGGCGAAATCGAAGTCGATCGCGACGCGCTCTACGTTCACATCACGTCGAACGAAACGATTCAGGGGGTGCAGTTCCAGACGGAGCCTGACGTGGGCCACGTCCCCTTGGTGGCCGACACTTCCTCCGACTTTTTGTACCGGCCGCTCGACATTGAGCGCTATGGGCTGATTTACGCCTGCGCGCAGAAGAACGCCGGGCCGGCCGGGGTGACCGTTGTCATCGTGCGCGACGATCTGTTGGCGCGCATGGGCGACGGTTTGCCGACGATGCTCGACTACCGTTCGTTTGTCAAAGAGAAATCGCTCCTCAACACACCGCCGGTGTTCGCCATTTACCTGGTGATGCTCGTCACGCGCTGGCTGTTGAACGACATTGGCGGGCTAGCGGCGATGCACGACCTCAATCGCCGCAAGGCCAAGCTCTTGTACGACGTGCTGGACGAAAGCCGCGGGGTTTATCGCGGACACGCCCAGCCCGATAGCCGTTCGCTGATGAACGTGACCTTTCGTTTGCCCGACGACGAGACGCAGAGCGAATTCATCAAGCAGGCCAAGGCCCGCGGGCTGGTGGAACTGAAGGGACACCGCTCGGTGGGCGGCATTCGCGCGTCGATCTACAACGCCATGCCGCTGGAAGGCGTGGAGAAGCTGCGCGATTTCATGCGCGAATTCGCGAAGCTCTAACGGCGCGGCAGCAGATTTGGTAAGCAAAAACGGAGGAACAGTGAAATGACCGACGCGGCGACGAAACAAAGGTTGCGTGTCTCAGCCGACGAGGCTGCCGGACCCTACATTCTGGTGCCGGTCGTCCAGCTTGACGACGTTCGAGGGCTACTCGACGACCGAAGCATTGGGTATTGGGTTGAGGAAAACGCGATTTCGCTCGATGGGGCTCCTGAAATTGCGGTTGTCAATCTTGGCCGCGGCGGTGACGCGGCGACCGTGCAAGCCCTCTTAGATAGTGTCCGATGAGTGGAGAGCTATCGTGCCATTGGCCGATGATATCCGAGCGCTAAGGGACCGAGTCCTGTCAGACTTGAATAGCGCTTACGATTACTACACCGATACGAAAATCGCCTGGGACATTGTGCGCCAAGTGATTGCAACGGGCCACACGTTCTCGATCCGGAACATGACCACCCAAACGGTGACCACGCAGATGGATCTTGGAAACAAGTCTCGGGCGTATGTCGCAGAGCGACTCGCGGAGGCGACGTTTCAGCAGTTCGTCTCGCTCCTGGAAAACTTCGTGTTCGACCTTCTTCGACTTTGGCTGATGGCCCACCCCCAGAGCCTGAGCGGGAAGAAGATCGACTTTCGGGCCGTTTTGGATGCTCCAGATAAAGACGCCATCACGTCGTTGGTCGTCGGCAAGGAATTGAACGAGATTCTTTATGAGCGGCCGAAAGGTTGGTTCGACTACCTAGAAAATAAGGTCCATCTCGGCTGTCCAGATCCAGACGAGATCGACCGTATCGCGGAGGCCAAGGCCTCCCGTGATGTGCTGGTCCATAACTGCGGGATCGCGAGCAAGACGTATGAGTCAAAGGCCGGAACGCTCGCGCGATACAAGGAAGGGCAAAGGATCGATATTTCGGAACACTACCAGCGGGAGACGTGGGAACTGATCCGCAAGGTTGTTATGGACCTATCAAATGCGGCCATCGGCAAGGCTCAGTGAATGCTGTTGTGGCACTCACCGTTGCCGCCTAGATTCCACGGGCAACACCTTCTCGATGAAGCCCCTTTCCCGTCGGCGCTCGAAACAGCGCTAGGCCTACTTCCTCACTCGCCGCAGTTCCTCCGCCGTCGGCTTTTGTCCCTTGGCCAAGCGGATGGTTTCGGCCTCCGCTTCTTGCCACTTGCCGTCACGGGCCAAACGAACGATCGACTGAAACTCGACGTATTCCGCGTCGCTGACCGTACCGTTGGCTTTGCCCTCTTCGATTTTCCGGGCGCTCTCGCTCACCCAATCGATTTGTTTCGACGAGGTCGCGGTGCGCAGGGCGTTGATCAGCCGATAGTTGCCCGGCGATACGTGCGGCGGGCCGCCGCAGCCGGAGACTGCCAGGCAGACCGCCAGCGCGCAAGAAATCACGCAAACATGTTTCATCTTGCTCCTCCTTGTTACTGTTCGGCGCCGGGCGGCGGCACGTCGCCGGCGTCCCGCGTGGCCCAGAACGACCACGTCAGATTGTCGACCGTGTCGGTGACAAAACGCACGCTGCCGTCGCAAAACAAAACATTCGCGCCCAACGGATGATTCGACCATATCTCATCGGTGGCGGCGAACGGTTGGCAGGGCGGCTTGATCACCGGCGGAGTTTCGTCCGGCGTGGGGCCGGTATGCGCGTTGATTTGCGACGCCGCCGGGTCGGAGTCGACAAAGACGAACCGCAGGCTCGGATTGGTGATGCCGCCCGGCACTACGCCCACCCAAGTCGAATCGCTATGGTAAGGCGTTTGCTCGGACACCATCATCGTATGGCTGGTGCCGTCGGAGATGTCGGCCAGCCGTGTATGACTGTTGCGGTAAAGCACGCCATCCACGGAAAAGCCGCCGACGTTGACCGTCGCAAGATCAAGCCCCGGATCAAAGTATTGCTGCCAAGGCGAAAAGCGGCCGGCCATGCCCACGTAGTTGGCCCGTGCGAACGTGGCCAGCGTGCCGCCGGCGGCGTTCACCACGTTGTAGATCGGCGGATCGCCCATATCCACGGCCGAGGGGCAGAGGTATTCGCCGATGACCGTCTTGACGGCCGCGGCGTTGGCCGCTGACCAGCATGGCTGGTTGAAGTTCAATCGCTGGCTGAGCGGCAATTGTTCTTCATAAGGGAGCAAGAGGCTTAAAAATCCCCAGCCGGGGCCGGTATCGCCGGTGGTCGGATCGGGCGGGCCCATGAGCGTGTTACTCAAGGGCGAAACAACATACGCGGGCGGAAACCGTCCCACGGCGTCGTGATAGCTTTGCATGGCGATGCCCACCTGCTTCAGGTTATTGAAGCATGACGTGCGGCGTGCCGATTCGCGTGCTGCTTGCACGGCCGGCAGCAACAAGGAAATAAGCAGGCCAATGATGGCGATGACCACCAAAAGCTCCACTAACGTAAAGGCGTAACGAGACTTGGTCATGATGATAAAACGCTCCTGAAGATCGCCGCGTCCGCGCGCGAGCGCGGCGACGGCCAATAACCGATGAAAAGATGAAACGATGTTGCACGCGGGCCGAAACGAGACGAGCACGCGCAGCGGGCCACACGAACTGCCCGCGGCGCGCGGCGTTGCCGAACGGCGCCGCAAAAGCTCGACGTTTTCAGCCCAAGGGAGGAGCGCGAGCGAGGCAGTTGCCGCGGATTGGCGGCTGTATAAAGAAAGAAGGCGCGCGGGGGCGAACTTCCGCCACCATGCTTTGTGGCTTCAGGTTGGCATCGGGAACAGAAACGACGGCCGCCTGCGAAACGAAGCGGCAAGCCGCGCAGTGGTCATCGGAAAGGGGCTGCGGACAGGGGGCATGCTCGTGGCCATCGTTTACATCGGCCAGACAATCGTGATGGTCCGCCGCATGGTCTGAGTGTCCGTTGCCGGCGGCCGGCGCGCAGCACGGCCCATGCGCGTGCGGCTCGCCATGCGCGTGAAAATGCAAAGCACCGCTGAAGGCGCTGGCCAACAAATAGGCCAGTCCGGCAAGCGAAGCGGTAATGCGATGGCGAAAGGTGCGCATGGCGGGAAATTAAAAAAGCGATTCTTGCAGATTACGCCGGATCCAGCGAGTATGTCAAGACGTATGCAGAATAATCGAATAATCGCCTAGTGCGTTGTCCAGACTAAATCTTGGGGTGGCGCAGGGGCGGTCGCCGTGTAGGATGGGCTTCCTAGCCCGTCACCAAGCGAACGTGACGGGCCAGGAGGCCCATCCTCCAGTCGAGTCGAACCCCAAAATTTAGTCTGGACAACGCACTAGCTTCACGCTCTGGTTCCGCCGCCGACGGTGGCAACCGGTCCTCGCGCCGGCGGCGGACCTACGGCAGCGCCTGCATCAGGAAAAACTGGGCCGCCTCGCGCCCCAGCAAACTCAGCGGCTTTAGGCGAATCGCCGGTGCGCGAACCGTGCCGGTCACTTCCAAATTGATGGCCTGGTTGGAAAGGAATTGAGTCACGTTCAACAACAACCCCACCGGGGGCGCGGCAATCAGCAACACGCGCGAGGCGAGCATGGTGAGCGTGCGTTGCGGCACGTTGAGCTGCCCGGTGTTGACGGTGACGTTTAAATCGAGCCGCCCGGTGAGCGTGGCTTTGCCTTGGGCGTAAACCTGAGTGCTGCCGCTCGACAACGAAAAACGTTCGATGCGGACGACGCCGCGGGCCAGCGCGGCGCGCAGCGCCCCGTCGCCAAACGTGGTGCTGCCCGAAACCCCGCCCGTCAGATAGGGAACGGTGCGTTCCAACACCGGCAGCGACATGGCCTGGGCGTCGCGTAACGTGGCGTTCAGAGTGCCGGTCAGATCGTTGGCCGTGCGGACGTTTCGCCCGGCAAACGTGTAACTGCCGGTTATTTTGCCGCCGGCCAGGCGTCGCGCGCTGCGGCTATTTTGCAGCAAGGATCGCAGGTCGATATCGGTAAAGGCTCCGCGGCCGGCCAACCCCAGACCGTCGGCCAGTGCCACGTCCATGTTGCCGCTGACGCGGCCGTGGGCGATTTGCCCGGTAAGGCCATGCAATTCCAGCGTGCCGCGCCCGCGCGCGAGATCGATGCTGCCCTTAACCGGCGCGCGAATGCCGTTAATGGCGACGCCGGCCGCGCGACCGCGCGCCACGGCGACGTCGCCCAAGAGGATCAGCGGCCGGCGACCGCCGTAAAAGCCCCTGAGTTGGGCGTCGACGAGGCCAGTCACTTGCGCCGCGATTCGCGGCCAAGGCGCCAAAAGCTGAGCCAGGTCGGCGCTGTCAACATTCAAGCGAAACAGGCCGCGGCGCCTTGGATCGAGATAGATCACGGCCGACATGTTCAACATGCCGCCGCCGAGCGACGCATTGACGTCGGTAATCTCCACACGGTCGGCCGCCAGCAGAATCCGTCCCCTCAGTTCATCGAGCAGGTCGCCGCCGTTGAGACGCAAGTCGTCGATCGTGATCCGTCCCGCGCCGGTCGGCAAGCCATTTTCAGCGTGACGGTAGGCGACGTCGGCGCCAATCGTGCCGGTCAACGAACCCATCGCGCTGTCGGTTCCCAAGAGCGCCGCGATGGTTTCAAGGCGCGCGCGTTGCAGACGAAAATGCCCCTCGTTGATGGCAGAGCCGGGGCGAACACCCTCACCCCGGCCCTCTCCCAAGGGGAGAGGGATTTGCGCGACGACCGGGCGCGGCTGCCAACGCCCGGCCGCGTCGATCGCGCCGCGCAGCAATTCACCGTTGAGCCGATAATCAAGAAGCTGGCCGTTGTAAGTCAACTGTCCGTGCAACTCGGCGATGGTCACCGAGCGCGAACCCAACGGCGAGGTATCAAACGACGCCGCGACGTTCCAGTCCAACGGGGCGGCAAGTTTGCCGCCGGGACTGTCGATGTGCAACTTTCCGTCCAGCGTGCCGCGCAGCGCGACGGGCAGCTTTGCCACTTCGCTCATCAGTTGCCCGAGATTCACTTGCCGCAAATTGAAATCGACACGGCCCGGCCGGTTGCCACGCAGGGCGACCTCGGCGTTGCCCGTGATCTGGCCGCCGTAGAGATCGGCCTGAAAGCTGCTGAGCGCAAGCTGGTTTTTGTCGGCATCAAAGCGAACGGCCAACCGGTCGAGCCGAGCGCCGTCGGCGCGCAGGGCATTGCCGGTCAGCGCGCCGCTGCCGGTAATCTCCAGCGGCTCAAGCGTGCCGCGCGCCGTTGCCGACACGTTCACCGTGCCCGAAAGTTCGACCGGCGGCCGGATCGTTTCCGGCAAAGCATTGAAATCGGATAGTTGCACGCGATCGAGCGCGAAGCGTGAATTGAAATCGTAGGGTTGGCTCAGATTCAACCGCGCGGCGCCGCGCAGCCGCGTATCGCCGACATCCAATGCCAGGCGGGTCAAATCAGCGCGGCCCGCGGCGATGCCGCCTTTGATAAAACCTTGTTTCGCGGTCCAACCGAAAAGCCGCATGGCGGCCAACGCGATATCGACCTGGCCGGTCCACGCGGCCGGTTCGAGCAGTTTTCCGGGCGGAGCGTTCACGGCCAGGCTTCCCCAAGTCCACCCCTCGGCCCGTGCTTGATTCAACGTCTCGCCCAGGCCTGGTGCGACCGCGTTGGCCGCGAGCGCTCGGCTTGCCACGCCCCGAAGATCGGTCAGCAGGGCGCCAAGATTGAGGCGTTGCCAGCGCACGTCAATCGAGGCCGCGCCTTGGGCGGCAAGCGGCACGCTGAGCCGACCGTCCAGACGGCCGCTGTAGGCAATCAGCGACAGGTCCGAAACATTCAACAGATCGTTCTCGCCGGCGAAGTTGAAACTGAGCGAATCGAAGCGAGCGCCAGCGACACGCAGATGACGCGCGTTGACACTGCCGCCGCCGTGCAGGTTGAGTGGAGTAAGCTGCCCCGTGACAGCGGCCGACACGTTCGCGGCGCCGCCCACGCTCACCGGCGGCCGCAGTTTATCCGGCAAGGCGTTGGCAAGGGAAAGATTGGCGTTGGCAACCTTCAGCTTCAAGGCAAAATCATGAGGCGAGTTCAGACCCACGTTGGCCGAGCCATCGAAACGCCCGCCGTACATGACGCCGGCGATTTGAGACAGGCTCAACGTCTTTGGCGAAAGCTGAAAGTTGAAATTCAAACTGTCGACGGCCAAGCGGTCGGCGCGAAGTTGGCGGCTTGCCACACCGCCGCGAGCGGCAAAGTCGAACGGTTGCAAGGCGCCTTGCGCGTGCAGTGAAACATCGGCCTGGCCCCTGACTGCGGCCGGCGGGCGCAGCCTTTCGGGCAGGCGATTCAACGCCGCGAAATCAACCTGGGCGATGCGCAGCGCGGTGCTGAAAGCGAACGGCGCGGTCAAGTTGGCTTGAGCGCTGCCGGTCACCTGGGCCAACGCCGACGCGACGGCAAGTTCGCTCAGGTTCAGTCGCCCGTCGGTGATTTGAATCTTCGTTGCCATCCGCGAGACGTCGATGCCAAAAAGCGTGCCGCGGCCGAAGGCCAAGCTCCCCCGTCCGCTCCAAGCGTCAAGTTCGGTCAGGCGCGCGATCGGCGCTCCCAATTGCAGCAGCCCCGACGTCACGCCGCTCCAATCCTGCTGTTGGCCGAGCAAGTCGGTCGCGGCACGCGCCAGATCGACGTTGTCGATGCGCGCGCCCACCCCGATGTTGCCGTCGCGCGCGGTCGGCAAGTTGAGGTGGGCCTTGATGCGGCCGCCGTAAAGAGCCAACTGCAAATTACGAACGCGGATGCTTTCGAGTGTTCCTTCAAACGGAACCTGTAAATGGTCGATGGTCAACTTGTCGGCTTGCAGCCGGCGGCCTTCAAGCGTTCCCCGCACGCGCGCCTTTTTCGATGCAAGCTGGCCGTCGGCCGTCGCTGAAACAGAGAATTCGCCGGCGACGTTCAGCGGAGGGCGGAAGTCGGCGTCCAGGCGGTTGAGCCAATCCAGGTCGGGCACCGTCGCCCGCAACCGCGAAGTGAACTTGTAGGGGGCGTTCAATGACAGTTGGCCCGAAGCGTCAAATCGAGCTCCCGCCAGATTCGCGGTGAGCTGGGTGATCGTCGCCTGACCTTGCGACAAGCGCAGCGTGGTGGTTGCCTGAGCCGCGGGCAGGCCGAAGGCCGCGAAGTCGGCCAGTGTCAGTCGCCCCTCGGCCTGCCAAGCGGCCAAGTCGCGCAGGCGATCGGCGGGGGCCTGACCGCTGAACTGTCCGGATGCGCTGCCGCTGATCTGGCCCGCCGGCACCGGCAACGCCCCGCCCATCGCTGACAAAGGCAACTGGTCGATGGTCAGATCGGCGTTGAGATCGCCGGGCGGTTGCACCCGCATGTGCGCCGTACCGGAAATGGTTCCGTCGGGGTCGCCATCGCCCGGCACGGAAAAACGCATTTGACTGAGGTCGAGGGCGCCGTCTTTGTACTGCAAATGAACGGAGAGGTTTTTGAGTTCGATACCGGCGACGGTGAGTTCGGGCGAAGAGAGGTCGCCATTCACTTCGTAAGCGTCGGCGCTAAAGATCGACCGCCAGGGCGCGCCGATGGAGAGCCGCACGGTAACACGGCCGGTTGCCGGCAGCGGCAGTTCAACACCGAAACTTTTCAGCCGGTCGAGCAGGGTTTGAATATCAATGTCTTGAAACGTCCACTGGATTCCCCCCGGTCGCGATGCGGCGGGCGGCGCTTGTTTGCGATAAGCGGCTAGTGAATGTTGCGAACGGGCGAGAGGCTGGGCCGCCGCGGCAGCGCAGGGTATGCGTAGCAGCAGCCAGCAAAGGCTAAGCAGCAGTCCAGTTCGCAGATTTCCCGTTGGCATCAGTTTCGGTTCGGAGTCAGTTGTAGCTTGTACATCCTCAACTCCAGCATAATCGGCCCTGGCTCGCCGTGCGTGCATTTTCCACATGCGGGTGCTAGAATAAGATTGGCACGGCAATTGCAAAACGCGGACGTGAGCCGGCCGGCAAAACCGTGAACAGAACGAACCTCGTCGCCTAAAGCGACTTAACTGGAGATATGCGATGCGAGAAGCGGCCCTGGAAAAATGCAAACAATCGTTAGTTGAAATTCGCGACCGCTTGTCCGGCGAGGTGCATCGGCTGATCGAGGCGGTGCCACAGAAGGCCAACGGGGGCGGCGATCTTTCGCACGTTCCCACGCACAATGCCGACCGCGACAGCGAAGGGCTGGAGGGCGAGTTGGAGGTGATTCACAACGAAGAATCATTACTGGAAGAGGTGCGCGCGGCGCTGATACGTTGCGACGAGGGCACCTATGGCGAGTGCCAGGAGTGCGGCGATGAAGTCAGTGCCGCGCGGCTCGAAGCCTTGCCCTACACGCCGTATTGCATCCAGTGCGCGCAGAAAGTCGAAGCCGCCAGGTAGGCCGCGCTGGCGCGACTACACTTGTGGCACACCCCGGAGCGACAACATGCGAATTTTCTGGCACGCCATTCTCATTGTGGCGGCAACCACCATCTCGGCGGAGGCGAAAGTGTCTGTTGAAAAGTCGGCGTTTGGCAAACTGCCCGATGGTCGGCAAGTCGACCAATATACCATTGCCAATGGCCGCGGACTGACGGCCAAGGTCATTACCTATGGGGCCATCTTGCGGTCGCTCACCGTGCCCGACCGCGCCGGCACGCCCGACGAGGTGACGCTCGGTTTTGATTCACTCGACCGCTATCTGACCGCAAGCCCTTACTTCGGCGCCACCTGCGGCCGCGTGGCCAACCGCATCGCCAAGGGCAGGTTCACCATCGACGGCGTCGAATATCGACTGGCGACGAACAACGGCCCCAACCATTTGCACGGCGGCCTCAAAGGTTTTGACAAAGCGCTCTGGACCGCCGAACCGCTCGCCGACGGCGTGAAACTCACGCACGTTAGCCCCGACGGCGACGAGGGCTATCCGGGCAAGCTTGCCGTAACCGTCGTGTATCGTCTGACGGACGACGACGAACTGGCGATTGACTACACGGCCACGACCGACAAAGCCACGCCCATCAACCTCACCAATCACACCTATTGGAACCTGGCCGACGGCGGCCAAAGCGACGTGCTCGGCCATCTGCTCATGCTCAACGCCGATCGTTACGTGCCGGTCGATGCGGGCTTGATTCCCACCGGCGACCTGAAAAGCGTGTCGGGCACGCCCATGGACTTCACCAAACCCACGTCCATCGGCGCCCGCATCAAGCAGGTGCCAGGTGAGCCGCCGGGCTACGATCATTGTTATGTTTTGAATCAACCCGCGCCCGGCAAGCTGACTTTGGCCGCTCGCATCAGCGAACCCAAGAGCGGCCGCGTGATGGAAATCCATACCACCGAGCCGGCCATCCAGCTTTACACGGGCAACTTTCTCGATGGCACGATCGAATCGCGCGGCGCCGCGTACCGGCAGCACGACGCCTTTTGTCTCGAAGCGGAGCATTATCCTGACGCGATCAACCAGCCCCGGTTTCCCACGACGCTGCTCAAGCCGGGCGAAACCTATCGTCAGACCACGATTCACAAATTCAGCCATCAGGGGGTGGTTGCTCAATGATGCCCGTTACCTTTAGTGACTTTGCTCGTGGCGTAAATGTCGAGACGGCGTTCAGTGTGCTGGCCGTGGCCAAGCGGCTGAAGCTGTCCGGCAAGCGTGTGATCGAATTGGAAATTGGCGACAGCCCGTTCGCCTCGACCGCCTCTGCGAAAGCGGCGGGCATGGACGCCATTCGCGACGATCGTTCGCACTATTGCCCGTCGGTGGGTCTGCCGGAGTTGCGCGAGGCGGCCAGCCGCTATGTGAACCGCGAACATGGTTTGGCGACCGCCGCTGAGAACATCGTTGTCGGACCGGGCGCCAAGCCGTTTGAGTTGTTGTTTTGCGAGGCGTTTCTCAACGCCGGCGACGGCGTGCTTGTTTTCAGCCCGTATTTTCCCACCTATCTGCCCAATATCGCCCGTCGCGGCGCGCGGGCCTGTCTTTCCGACCTGAAGCAAGAGCGCGAGTTTCGTCCGAACCTGGACGACGTCGAACGCTTTCTGGCCGCGGACGCTCGGCCCAAGGCCATCTTTCTGAACAGCCCGCACAACCCCACCGGCGGCGTGGCGCGGCGCGAAGATTTGCAGGCGTTGGCCGATCTGATTCGCGGTCGCGACGTGGTGGTTTTCAGCGACGAGCCGTACGATCAGATGGTCTGGCGTGGGCGGCACGAGACGCTGCTGTCGCAAAGCGGCATGCTCGATCATTGCGTGGCGGCCTATACGTTCAGCAAGTCGTACAGCATGAGCGGCTGGCGCGTCGGCTTCGCGGTGGCATCGCCGGCGGTGGTGGACCTGTTCGCCACGCTGCTCAATACGTCGCTGTCGTGCGTGGCGCCCTTGGCGCAGCTTGCGGCGGCGGCGGCCCTCGACCACGACGACGCGGAGCGAAACGAGACGATGCACCAGTTTCGACTCAAGGTGGAACGCATGGCCGCGGGCCTGAACCGCATTGAAGGGGTGCGCTGTCTCGATCCAAACGCCACCTTTTATCTCTTCCCTTCGGTGGCCCGTGTCTGCAACCGGCTGGGCATCACCTCGCACGGCCTAGCCATGTATTTGCTGGAAGCGGCCGACGATGGTTTGGGTGTCGCCTGCTTGGGCGGCGAGTCGTTTGGCGCCGCCGGTGGCGGCTTTATCCGTTTTAGTTGCGCGGAGCCTGACGCCTTGCTCGACGAAGCGTTGGCCTTTTTGCCCGCGGCGTTCGCCCGCGGCGACCGCGTGGCGACATATTTGCGCGCGCGGCCTGAGTATCGGCTCGCTCAGCCTTACGGCGAAGCGTAAGGGCTGGAGGATGGGCCTCCTGGCCCGTCACGGTGATTGGTGACGGGCTAGGAAGCCCATCCTACCCTTCGGCTGCCGCCCCGCGGCACCCGAAAGTCGAGCGTGGACAAGGCACTAAAATAATTCCAGGAGCGGCTCGCCTTCGGCCAGCAGGTTGAATACGCGGCCGTCTTTGTCGGTGGCCGACAGATCGTGAATACCCATCGCATGATAAACGGTCTGGGCGATGTGTGCCGGGGTGACGGGCTTTTCGGCCGGGTGTTCGGCGCGGCGGTCGGTCGTGCCGTAGGTCTGCCCGCCGCGAATGCCGCCGCCGGCCATCACCACGCTCATGGCATGCGTCCAGTGGTCGCGGCCGGCGCCGGCGATGCCGCCCGATCGCATGTCGCCGATTTTGGGCGTGCGGCCCATTTCGCTGGTCACCAAGACGAGCGTCTCGTCGAGTAGGCCGCGCTCGGTGAGATCCTCGATCAACGCCGAAAAGCCGCGGTCGAATTCCGGTAGGAGGTTCTCGCGCAGGCAATTGAAATTGTTGCCGTGAGTGTCCCAGCCGCCGGCGCTTTTGCACCGGCCTGCGAGCTTGGCGTTTTCCATCCAAAACACCGTCACGAACGGCACGCCCGCTTCCACCAGTCGCCGGGCCAAAATCAGGCTCGTGCCGTTGACCGTCGATCCGTAACGCGCGCGGAGCTTTTCAGGTTCGTCGGCCACGTGGAAGGCCGCCGTGGTTTGCGCCGACCCCAAGAGCGAAACCGCCCGCTGCTGCAAGCGCGACCAACCGCCATCGTCCGCTTCGCGGTCAAACTGGCGGCGGGCGTCATCGACCGCCCCCAATAGAGACTGCCGCGAGAAGAGCCGCGCGGCGTCGACATCTCCATGCAAGACCAACGCCGGCGCCTCGAACTTGAGCGGATGCTCCAGACTTCCTTGCACGTAGAGCGGGTCGTGCGCGACGCCCAGCCGCGCCGCGAACTGCCCCGGCCGAGTGTAGGGGCGGCGGCTGGGCATGTGTGGCAACGTCACGGCATTTGGCAGACCGTCGCTCGCCGGCAGTCGCGAGCCGACCACGCAACCCATGTAGGGCCAGTCGTCGGGCATCGGCGTGCGGTTGTTGCCCAGGCTTAAAAAGCTCGCATCCGCCGCGTGCCCGGTGAGATTGTAATAATAGCCGGCGTGGTGGTCGTTCGTGTTCACCGTCGAACAGAGCGAACGGACGATGGCCAGATGCCGCCCCTGCCGCGCGGTCATGGGCAGATGTTCGCCGATCCGCAGGCCGGACGCGGTGGTGTCGATCGGCTGAAACGGCCCGCGATATTCATACGGCGCCTCGGGTTTGAGATCCCACATATCCAGATGCGAGGCCCCGCCGCAGAGGAAAAACAGGATCGTACTTTTGGCTTTGCCCGGCCGTGGCGGCATGCCCGCGGCAACAGGCGCCGGCGTGCCAAACCGCAAGCCCGCGAAGCCGACGCCCGACGCGACAAGAAACGCGCGTCGCGAGAGCGGCGGTGTGAAACAACCGGATGAAATTGGAGGGTGATCCGTCATGGGAGAATCTCGCCTGACAGGTAGTTCAAGGACGATCCAATGCGAGCGTTATTCTAGTCCGCCTGCGATGCCCGCGGCAAGTGAAATAACCTGGCGTGACGCTGGGAAATGGAGGATGGGCTTCCTAGCCCGTTGTCCAGACCAAATTTTGGGGTGGCGCAGGGGCGGTCGCCGTTTAGGATGGGCTTCCTAGCCCGTCACCAAGCGAACGTGACGGGCCAGGAGGCCCATCCTGGGCTGCGCAAAATCGGTTGTCGTGCCCCGACTTGTTTGATACTAGGTTCATTCCGCCACGATCGGGGCTTGCCCCCGTCGAGCGCTGACTGACTGGCTAGATGTGCTCATTATCGTGTTAAAGTCGGGCATTTTGCGCACGCCAGGCCCAAGCTGCGCTAACACCGATTGTCTTATTCCAGCCCGCGTGCAGTATAGATTCAAACTGTGAGCACCGCCAAAAAACTTGATCTCCTTTCCGTTGACGACTATCTCGCCGGCGAGTTGGCCTCGCCGCTGAAACACGAATACCTGGCCGGCGTGCTCTATGCGATGAGCGGAGCACGGAACAGGCACAACGCCATCGCCACCAACACGTTGGTGGCGCTGGGCGGTCGCTTGCGCGGTCAAGATTGCCGTCCCTTCAACTCCGCTACTAAGATTCGCGTTCGCCTGCCAACCCAGGTGCGTTTCTATTATCCGGACGCTTCCGTAATCCACCGGCCAAATCCACAGACGGATTCCTTTCACGACGAGCCGGCGGTTTTGGTTGAAGTGTTGACACGCCGCACCCGCCGCATCGATGAAGGCGAGAAGAAAGACGCTTACCTCACCATTGCGTCGCTGGGGGCTTACCTGCTTGTCGAACAAGACGCGCCGGCGATCGTTGTCTTTCGCCGCGCGGCCGGCGGCTTTGTCCGCGAAGTCCACGCGGGTCTTGATGCCGTACTGCCGCTGCCGGAAATCAAGGTTGATTTGCCGCTGGCTGAGGTTTATGAAGCGGTGGAGCTAAGCGCCGAACCGGAAGAGGATGCGGCGGGATAATGGCCATCGAAACCATCGTCCAGGGTGCTCATCGCGCAACATTTTTTATGAATGAACATACTTTTTCTGACATCGGGAAGGCACGCTCCGTCAAGCCGGTTTCGGGTGCAAGCTTACGTGCCGCACCTGCGCAAGTTGGGGCATCGCTGTATCGTGCGGCCGAGCCATCCGCCGCAGTATGAGTCGTACCGGCTCATCGGCTGGCGGCGCAGCATGGCCTTGCGCCGCCGGCTTCGTTACGTTGATCTATGGCGCGCGCAACGCGGCCGATTTGACGTAGCTTTCGTCGAGCGAGAGCTATTCAACGACGACACAACCGACATGGAGGAGCTGTTTCGTCAAGCGTGCGGCCGATTGGCGCTCGATATCGATGATGCGGTGTTCCTGCGGCATCCGGCCAAGTATGAGCGGCTTGTGCGGCTCGCTGACACGGTGATCGCCGGCAATCGTTATCTCGCCGAGCGCTTCGCGCCGCTGAATCCCGCGGTGACCGTGGTGCCCACCGTGGTCGATCTCGATCGCTATCCCATCAAGCGACAATGCCATAGGCCGCAACCACCGGTGCTGGGCTGGACTGGCAGTTCCGGCGGCTTGCGTTTTGTTTGCTCGATCGCCGACGCCCTGCGCCAAGTGGCGCGGCGCAGGCCGCTGCAACTACATCTCATCGCCAACCGGCTCGACGATGCCACGCGTCGATCCCTGGCCGGCCTGCCGCTCACGTTCCGACGTTGGCGCCCCGCGACGGAGATCGGCGACCTATCTCAATTTGACGTCGGCCTGATGCCGCTCGCTGACGACGAATGGAACCGGCACAAATGCGGCCTGAAGCTGTTGCAGTATTGGTCGATTGGCATTCCGGTCGTGGCGTCGCCGGTGGGAGTGAACCGCGATTGGGTGCGCGACGGAGAGAATGGTTTCTTGGCCGCTTCGCACGAGGCTTGGGCGGTCGCCCTGGAAAAGTTGCTCGACGACCTCGAGTTGCGACAACAACTCGGCCGCGCCGGGAGAGCGTTGGTTGAGGCCGAGTTTGACGTGCGCAAACAATTGCCTCGCTGGCTCGAAGCGGTGGGCCGACCGGCACGCTGACGAGCGGCGTACCGCTCACGACGACGGCGCCGTCCGGCTCGCCCCCCGCCTCAAACCCAGCCGCCAAAGCAGGGCGTCGCGCCCTCGGCGCCAGAACTGTGACCCGGCTTGTGGCAACTCCACGCGCA
>DASVGM010000140.1:0-6910 GCA_036379555.1 Pirellulales bacterium
GGCCAGGGCTCTTCCTCGCCGCGCGACCACCAGGCGTCGGCCGCGGCCAGTTCGCGTTGCGCCTCGGCCGGTGCGCTGCGCGTCACCAGCCGGCCGTTGACGAAGGTTCGCGGGCCGGTCGGCCGGCGATTGGCGAGCGCCAGTTCGTCGCCGGCCAGTTTTTTCCAGACCGTATCGCCGCTTTTGGCCAGCTTGGGCAAGGCGGAATCAACGTCGCCCAGCGCGCAAAGCTGGAAGCGGCCCACGGCTAAATTGGCCGCCGGATCGTCAGGCGAGGTTTTGAGCGTTTCACGCGCCTTGGCGACGCTTTCCAGTTCGGCCGCCCACTCGCCCGCGCCGGCGGCGCGGCCGTTGACCTCTTTTTGCACGTCCTTATCGTTGGTCCGCCGGGCGAAGCTTTGCGCCTGCGTGGCGGCCTTTTTCAAAGCGGCGGCATCGCCCGCGGCCAGCGCGGCGGTCATCAGACGGCAAGCGGCATCGGTAAGCTGGCCGGCGCGCTGCGGTGATTTCGCGCCGGCGCCTTTGCCAATCTCGCTCAGCGATTCATTGCGCAAGGCCAGCTCGTTTACCGCGAAGGTTTTGGCGAGTTGATCGATGATTCGCCAGGCCAACTCGATCTCGCCGGCGGACTCGGCCAGGTCGATGGCTTGCTTCAAGAGTACATAAGTCCTGGCGCCTTGATTGCCCTCGGCCGCGGCTTTTTGTGCCATTTCTTCCGCCAGCGAGCGCTTCTTTTCAACCGACTTCGCGGCGTTTTTCAGCGCGGCGACAAACTTCTTGCGCATTTCCGACCGGGCCGCTTTTTGCGCGGCTTCGTCCGGCTCCGGCAGCCGTGTATCGACGCCGCCGGAGGCCAAGTCGGCATCAATCGCCGGGCCTGCCAGCCGCGGTGACGCCGTCTCGTTCGGCATGGTCTCAGCGGCGAACGCCGGCGGCGAACCATCGGCCGCGTCACCCGGAAACGCCCGGATTTTGATGTTTGTCAAACGATACTTTGTTTGCCAATCGCCCACGTAGATGCGGTCTTTGTAGGGGAACGCTTCGAGAGGTTTCAGGCGGCCGACGTCGCCCGTCCAATCGACAAGCGGTTTGCCGTCGCAAACCAGCCGCACATGGTTCTTGCGCACCGTGATATGAATCGCGTGGGGCTTGCCGTCGGCGAAGATCGAGCCTTCATGCTTGGTTTCATTGGCGTCGATTCGTTTGTCGTCGATTTTTTCCAACCCCGAAAGCTTGCCTTGCCAGCCGTCGATGGACAAGGCGCCTTGCGCGCCCGCGATGGGAATGGTGAACGTCAAGCTGTCGCTGCCCGCTTCACGCTCGGCCACCAGGTCGAGCTGATAGCTTTCGGGCACAATCGCCGGAAGCTGCAACTTGTCGCCCTCGGCGCCGGGGGTAACGAGCGTCTGGCCGGTAAACTGCCAATCGCCGTGCAAACGGTCGCGATCGAGTTCGATGGCTTTCATCACATCGAGCGGCGCCCCCGATTCACCGACAATGAGCATTGGCGCGCGTTCGGGAGCTAATGGCGTCAGCTCTGCCTTGGTGACCCGGTACGGCACCTCATACGCCTGCAGATAAACCTGTCGCTGATTGGGAACTTGCCAATCGCCGGGGATGGAGAGTGTGCTGGGATCGCCGGACCAGCGAAAGACTTCAGCGCCATCACGCAGAACGCGCGCACTTGTAGGCCGCACGATGTAGGTGAGCGTGTGAGGCTGGCCTGGCTCGAGCATACGCGCTAAACGCCAGGTCTTCGTGGGGTTCGCGTCGTCACCGTGCCAGATACGATTTATGAGCGCCATTCCGGAATAAGCGCCGCCCGCATCAATCGTGGTCAGCACATGGCGTCCGCCGACCACCAGGCCGGCGCTGACGTTTCCGAATCCGCCGTCCGACTCCACAGTGACGTTCAACACATAATTATCGGGCACGTCGAACGGGATTTGCAATCGAGCCGCGACCTGCGGCGGAGCAAGCAACTGGCCGTCGCGCAGCAGCCAATCTCCAGAAACGATGCTTTGTGGCACTTGCACCAGTTTTAGCAAGTCAACGGTGGAACCTGCGGCTTTGGGCGAGCGTGATTCAATCGAAATCGGCTCGGAGTTCCAGCCGTACATGAAGTGCTCGCCGGTGTTGTTTCGGTAACGCACCCAGAGCACCTTGTAAATGTTGCGGCCGATGCCCTGCTGTTCCAACTCGGCGGCAGTATCGGCGGCGAAAATGTCGGCGGCGACCGCGAGCCGGCCATTGTTCAAGTGGCCACGCAACCGCGGCAGGACATCAACGAACACTCCGCCGGCGCCGTAACGCGCTTCGAGCAGTTCCAGATCGCGGGGCGAGCTGGTGGGCGGTGCGAGCGGGTTGCCGTCGAGATAGACGAACCACAGATCAGAGTAATCGGCGCTGCACTCGTTGCCGCGCGAACGGTAGCGGATGCTCAGCCGCTTGCCCTCGCCCGGAGCGGGGTCGGCGGGGTCGCCGAACAACTTGGTCCAGACGATCATCATCAGCCGATTGCCTTTCACGCAACTGCGAACGCCCGCGGTCACGTCCACCCATTTGTCGCCCGTGCCCCAGTTGGCGCCGAGGATTTCAAAGTCGGCCGGCGCGGGAGGCGCGGGGCCAACCGGCGGCGGTTCCGCGAGCGGGGCGGTCGTGGGAATCGTGTTCGATTCGTTCTTGGTTGGCGGGCTACGATCCGTCTGCGGCGGCGCGGCGGGAGCGACAGCGACGGTGTTTGAAGTGGAGTTGGCGACGACCTCCGGCGGAGATTTGCCGCCGCGCGTCAACGCGAAGACGATGCCGGCGAAAATCGCCAACGCGCCCGCCACGCCGAGCACGGTCGGTTGACGCCAAAGAGGCGTTGAACGCGATGCGCGTCGATAAGCGGAAGAGCCAGAGTTGTCGTTGGCCGAGAGAATGACCGGCGCCGCTTCCGCCAAAGGCAGCGGCGCGGCGGTAGACACCGGCCGGGCAATGGCCATAGGTAAGGGCTGGGGCTGGGGTTGGGGCGCAGAGCGCGGCGACGCGCCCTCACCCCGGCCCTCTCCCGGAGGGAGAGGGAGCACAGCGCCCTCACCCCGGCCCGGGGCACCCACTTGTGGGTCCGGAGGGAGAGGGAGCATAGCGCCCTCACCTGAAGGAAGAGGGCGATTTGCCGCCAGCTTCTCTCGCAACTGACGGTCGTATTCGACGCGCTTTTCCGGATTGAGCAGCGTGACACGCGCGGCGGAGCATTCGTTGAGCAGCTTTTGCGATGCGGCGGAATGCGGCCCGGCTTGAAAGGTTCGCAGGTGCGCCATCTGCCGGTCGGCCGCCCCCTCGATCACGTCGGGGTCGCTCTCGAACAACTCAATGCCCAGCAACCGATAATGGTGCGGCGGCTGGTCTTTCGGCGTGATGCCCAACCATTTGCGATAAGGATCAAAATCGTCCGCCATGATCGCTCCAGGTGTCTGCTAATCTGGCCGCTTACTACTCCGGTATTTCCGGCATGTTCCTACGTTTGCCGCGTATCGTGGGGCGGCTCGCCGAGCCGTCTTTCGCTTCCAGACGGGCCAGCGGCCCGCCCCACGGCGAGTTTTCCTAAGAGCCCGTGGCGCCATTCTACGAACCGCCGCTACTTATGAAAACATCCCCTCATATCCCACCGCCTTGAACGCGTTGCGAATGTGCTCGATGGTGGGTTTGCCGCGGCCGACGGGCCAGGTGATGGCGATCACGTCGAACCGGGCGGGGCACTCAAGCAAGTTATGCCGGCGCAGGTAACCGACGGCGAGCCTGGTCAGCCGGCGCTGCTTGTCGTAATCCACCGCGTCCGCCGGATGGCCGGCGTCTTGCGAAGCCCGCGTCTTCACTTCCACGAAGACGACGGTGCGACCGTCAACCGCCACCAGGTCGATTTCGCCCAAGGCGCCCCGGCTGCCGCGCGCCACGATCTTGTAGCCGAGCCGGCGCAAGTGCTGCGCCGCGACCGCCTCCCCACGTTGGCCGAGCGTCGCCGACGGAAACAGCCTCCGCCAGAAACCTTTCAGCATTTGGTGTGCGCCGCTACTTTTTTTTGCCCGTCTCTTGGTTATCGCGTCGCTCGCGGAGACGCACGGCTTTGCCGACGCGGTCGCGGAGAAAATACAGCTTGGCGCGGCGCACGATGCCCGACCTCTTGACCTCGATCTTGGCGATGCGCGGCGAGTGCAGCGGAAACTTGCGTTCGACCCCCTCGCCCTGCACGATGCGCCGCACGACGAACATCTCGCGAGTGCCCGACCCGCTACGAGCGATCACCACGCCGTTGAAAATCTGAATGCGTTCTTTCTCGCCTTCGAGAATGCGCGTGTGAACATCGACGGTATCGCCGATCTTAAACTGCGGCACCTCGGTTTTGAGGTGCGTCTTTTCCACGTGTAAAAGCACTTGCTGGCTCATAATCGTTCCTTTCTATGTTTGACAGTGTGGCGATTCCACGCCGCTTTGGTTTTTCGGTGAAAGATGAAAGATGAAAGATGAGGGATGAGGGATGAGGGATGAGGGCATTCACCGAGTACGGCGCGGTCGCGATTCTGCTCGTCTCTTCACTATCGCCTTGTCCAGACTAAATCTTCGAGTTCGACGCGACTGGACGATGGGCCTCCTGGCCCGTCACGTTCGCTTGGTGACGGGCTAGGAAGCCCATCCTACACGGCGACCGCCCCCGCGGCACCTGAAAATTTAGCGTGGACAAGGCACCTCGTCACTCCTCGCCCTCATCTCTCATCTCTCATCTTTCATCATTCCGCCGCTCTTCCGTTCTCCACAAACTCTGTTCGCTTCGCCAGCGGGCAATCTCGGCATGATTGCCGCTGAGAAGGACATCGGGCACCAGGTGACCGCGAAACTCTCGCGGCCGCGTATACTGCGCTCCCTCCAGCAGGCGCCCCTCGCCGGAGAAAGAATCTTGCTTGTTGCTGCGTTCGTCGCCCAAAACGCCGGGCACCAACCGCAACACCGCGTCGATGACGACCATCGCCGCCACTTCTCCCCCGTTCAAGACAAAATCGCCGATTGAAATCTCATCCGGCCGCAGGATGTCTTTGACTCGCTCATCGAAACCTTCGTACCTGCCGCAGAGCAACAGCAACCGCCGCTGCGCCGCCAACTCTTCGACCACGGCCTGCGTCAGCCGCCGCCCCTGCGGCGACAGCATCACCAGATGGCCGGGGCCGCCTTCGGCCCGTACCGCCTCAACGCATTCCACCACAGGCGGCGCCATGAGCACCATGCCCGGCCCGCCGCCATAAGGCCGGTCGTCAACACACTTGTGCCGCCCCGCAGCCCAATCGCGAATGTTGTGCAACCGCACGTCCACCAGTTCGCGGTCGATCGCCAGCTTCAACAAGCTTTGAGCGAGGTAACCCGGAAACAGGTCGGGAAACAAAGTCAAAACATCGAAGCGCATGGCGATCCGTTATTTACGCTGATTCGCCGCTGGCCTCCGCCGTCCCACCGCCTTCGGCAGCCGGCTCGGCCGCTGTCTCGGCGGACTCTTGCTGGGGCTTCGGAATGGAAACCGGTTCGGGCGCCGGCGGCACCTGCTTGGGCATGGCCAACCGCTCACGAGCGGCCTGCTGGGCCGCCAGTTTCATGCCCGCCGGACCATACTTCTTGATGAATACCTGCACGTTTTCGCTGGGTTGCGCGCCCACGCTCAACCAATACGTCAACCGTTCGTGATTGAGTGTGACGCGGGCGTCGGTATCGGCGATCATCGGATCGTAGGTGCCGAGCTCTTCCAGCACTTTGCCATCGCGCGGGCTGCGCGAATCGGTGGCGCAAATGCGGAAAAAGGGCCGGTGCTTCCGACCCATCTTTTTCATACGAATTTTAACTGCCAAGATGGCTCCTTATAGTCAGTGGTCAGTGGTCAGTGGTCAGTGGTCAGTGGTCAGTGGTCAGTGGTCAGTGGTCAGTGGTCAGTGGTCAGTGGTCAGTGGTCAGTGGTCAGTCACCACAACTGGCAACTGGCAACTGGCCACCCCTATCTTTTTCGATCTTTTTTCTGATCGCGTTGTCGTTTGCGAGTTTCTTTTTCGCGCTGCTTGCGCAATTTGTTGCGCTCGTCGCTGGTGAGTCGCTTGCCGGTGCCCACCTTCTTCTTGGATAACATGCCGCCAGGATCGAGCATTCCTTGACGCTGCATTTGCTGCACCTCACGCATGCGTTCGCGCATGCCCATGCCCGACATGCGCTTCATCACGTCGGCCATGCCGTCAAACTGCTTAACCAGTTGGCTGATCTCCGCCGTATCGACCCCCGCCCCGGCCGCGATGCGCCGCCGCCGGCTGGGGTCGATGACGCGCGAGGGGTTGCGCCGCTCTTCGGGCGTCATGGCGTCGATAATGCCGCACAGCCGCCGCATGTCGCCCTCGGCATCGACGTCGCCCATCATGTCCTTCAGCGCGCCCATGCCCGGTATCAGGCCCATGATTTTATTCAAGGGGCCGAGTCTCTGCGTTTGGGTGAGCATTTTGCGGAAATCGTCGAGCGTGAACTCGCCCTTGCGCAGCCGCTCTTCCTGGCGGGCCATTTCGTCCTGGTCGAACTTCTCCTGCGCCTGCTCGACCAGAGAAACAATGTCGCCCATGCCCAAGATGCGGCCGGCCAGCCGATCGGGATGAAACTCCTCCAAGGCGTCGAGATGCTCGCCGACGCCGATGAACTTGATCGGCACGCCCGTGACCGATTTGACGCTCAGCGCCGCGCCGCCGCGGGCGTCGCCGTCGAGCTTGGTCATGATCACGCCGTCCAGTTCCAAGGCATCGTTAAACACCTTGGCGCTGTTGACCGCGTCTTGGCCGGTCATCCCGTCGACCACCAGGAAGACCTGCTCGGGATTGAGCCGGCGATCGATCCGTTTGAGCTGTTCCATCAG
>DASVGM010000141.1:0-3503 GCA_036379555.1 Pirellulales bacterium
CCCCCGATTATTCCGTCAGCGAATTGCCGGCGAAGGAGGGCGAGCGCAAGCTGGTTGAAGTTCGGCTCAAAGCCAAAACGGCGTTGCCGACGACGGTCAAGTTGCTGACCAAGCAAGGGCACGACGTGACACGCGAGGGAACCTTTGATTTGGGCGGATTCGACTGCGTGGGCGCGGTCGGTCAGTCGGGGCATTTGGCGGTCAAGGTGGAAGACGATTGGCAGGTGACCTTCGTGCGACGGCAAGGCGTTTTGCAGTCTGACAACCTGCCTCCGGAGATGGACAGCGACGCGGTGGTGGCCGGCTTTTTGTATTTTGGGCAACCTTTTTCCCTGGCCGTGCACGTGGCGCCGCGGCAAACGCGCATGTCCGTCGAACCGAGCTGCGTGGTGCGCGTAAGCCCTCACCATCTCAGCCTCGACGGAACCTTTAAGTACCATATTGCCGGCGCCAAGATTTTTACTCTCTCGCTCAACTTGAACGGCTGGCAACTCGACGTGCTCGAACCGGCCGCGCTGATCAACAGCTCCGCGTTGGTTTCCGGCGCGGGCGATGCCGTGTTGATTCCGCTCAAGCAGCCCGTGACCGGCGAACTGGAGTTGAAAGTGCGCGCCATTCGGCCGCTGGCCGCGGACGCCACGGCGTTCGACTTCGCTTTGCCGCAACCCTCGGCCGACGTGGTGGCGACGAAGCGGCTTGTGGTGCTGGCCGACGACAACGTGATCTTGTCGCCGCGTCTGACGGAAGCGTCGGGCTTTTCGGTTTCGACAGCGCCAAGCGATCTGCCTCTTCCCGCGCATCGCCAAACGCCGTGGACTTACCAGAGCGATCTGCCCGACCCGCGTTTCACGGCGGATTTTCGCGTAGCCGCGCGTCGCCTGACCACCCGCCTACACGCGCAAGTCGACCTGGCCGCCGCCTCCAAGATCAAGGAAACCTTGTTTGGCAACGTGTCGCACGAGGCGATCGAATCGTTGCGTCTGTTGGTGCCGCCCGCGTTGGCCGGCGGGGAGGATTTGCAGATTCGCTATCAGGGCGCCAAGCTTCCGCTCGATCCGGCCAGTTCCGAGCGCGACGCCGACGATCAGCTTACCAGCGTCTTGGTTCACTTGCCGCAACCGGTGCTGGGGCCGTTTGAATTGACCATAAGCTATGCGTTGCCTGACGCGGATTTGTCCGCGCGCTTGTCACGTTCGACCACGGCCAAGCTGGACTTGCCCCTTGTCATGCCGGGCGAGGGTGAATTCACGCAGGCGGAAGTGACGATCGCGGCCGAGCCGCCGGTGGACATCAAGCTTGTCGATTCGTCCTGGGTGGCGGAGCCGGGCGGAAAGAGCGCCGCGGGCACGCTCACGGCGCGCTCGTCCGAGCGTCCGACGACGATCGCGCTGGGAGTCAGCCCGCTGGAGAGCGCGGCGAACGATTCTTTGGCGGTCGATCGCGCCTGGGTACAGACCTGGCTGACTCACGATCAACGCCTGGAAAGGGCGGTTTTTCGTTTTCAATGCCGCGGCGATCGCCTCAAGCTGCGCGTGCCGCCGGGCGCGGGTTCCGAGCGGTTCCGGATCGATGGTGAAGTCATCACGGCGGAGCCTACAGGCGAGAGCGCCAACGAGCGCGTCTTGGCCTTGCCGAGCAGTGCTTCCGCCGACGAGGCGCACGTGCTCGAAATGACTTACGAGACGCCGCGACGATCGGGCGAATGGGGACAACTCCGTCTGCCGATGCCCGGCTTGTTAAATTGCGACGGCATGCATCCCGTGTTTTGGCAAGTCTTGTTGCCGCGCGACGAGTTTTTGTTTACCGGTCCCAGCGAGTTGGCCGGTGAGTTCTCTTGGGTCTGGCGAACGATTGCCTGGGTGCGGCAGGCTCCACGCGAAACGGCTGACTTGGAGTTTTGGAGCGGCAGCCGCGAGCGCGAAGAACCTCTGCCGCGGTCGCTCAACGGCTATCTGTTCAGCGGCATGAGTTTGCCGGAGGTTCTCGATGTGGCGACGATTTCGCGAGTGGAATTGCTGCTGTTCGGTTCGGGCGTGGTTCTCGCGCTGGGGTTGATGTGGATTTACGTTCCGGCGTTGCGTCGCGCGGGGTGGTTGTTCGTGGTGTTCATTGCGACGCTGGCCGCATCAGCCACCTGGCCGGACCTGGCTTTGTTGTTCGTTCAGGCGGGTGTGCTCGGCGTGCTCTTGGTGCTGCTGGCGGCGGTGCTGGAACGCCGCATGGGCCGACCGCAACGCCAGGCGGTTTTTCGCACTAGCCCAAGCTCCATCGTCGGCCGCAGTTCGACGCGCTCACTGGCGCGTCCCCAGCCGGCGGTTCAGGCTGCGCCGCCGATGCCCGCTTCGACTCGCACCGCGGCCATCGCCATGGAACTGGAAGCGGAAGCCAAGTCATGAGTGCGCGCCATTACGCTTTACAGCGATCGGCCGTCTTGATCGGCCTTGTCGGCTATTTCTTACTCTGCCCCGCCGCGCGATTCGCGCCGGCGGCGGAGCACGCGCCCAAGCCGCTTGAATATCGGCGCATCTTTGTGCCGGCCGATCAGCCGGACGACTGGCCTAAGCGTAACGTCACCTACTGGCCGCTGGCGCGAGAAGAGTTTGAAAAGCTCATCGCGGCGGCCAACGCCGAGCCGCGACCCGCCGCGGCGGGCGCCGCGCGCATCGGCCGCGCCAGTTATTCAGCCAATTTTCAGCCGCCCGACCTGCTGCTCGGTGAAGCTCGGTTTGAATTGCCGCATGGCGGCGAGAATGCGGCGCTGGTCACGCTCGATCCGTTCGACTTGTCACTCGCCGCCGCGAAGTGGGCCGACGCCGGTGAACTGACCATCGGCGTTCAGCCCGGCGGCAAATTGGCCGTGCTGGTCGAACGCCCCGGCACGCTGATCTGCAAATGGTCGTTGCGCGGGCGACGCGACGCCGCCGGCGCGCTGGTCTTTCCGCTTGCTCTGCCAGCGGCGGCACTGGCGGATCTCGAAATCCAAGCGGCTGAACCGTTCCAACCAACGCTTGACGACGCGGTTGAATTGGGCCGGACCAAAGAGCAGCGGCCGGACCAGTGGCGATTTCAGCTCGTGGGCCGGCCGCGGGCGGAGCTGCGCCTGCAGCCGGTTGGCGACCGTGGACGCTCGCGAGGGCTGGTGTTGCTGCAAGAGAAGTCGTCGTATGGCCTGCTGCCGGGCGGCATCGACCTGAAGGCGAATCTCAAGCTCGACGTGCATCGAGAACCGCTGCGGCGACTTGAAATCGACCTCGATTCGCCGTTGCGCGTGGTCAGCGTTCAATACGCGGGCGCCGAAGTGCCGTGGTCCGTGCTGCGCGACGCGGGCGAGAACGAAAAGCACCTCAACATCGACTTTGCCGAACCTTTGTTGGGACCGGGCCGCGTGGTGACGGTCACCGCGCTGGCGCCTTTGCAGATCGACGTTGGCGTTAAGCTGCCTCGCCTGCACGTGAAAGACGTGGTCTGGCAAGAGGGAGAAATGTCTCTCTTGGCGCCGGCGC
>DASVGM010000142.1:0-8921 GCA_036379555.1 Pirellulales bacterium
CGGTCGGCGATTCGAGTCGCCTCGTAAGTCAGAACATCTTGAAGGGTCGCCTGGGTACCCTCGATTTGCGACGAAATCACGGCTTCTTTCCGCACAAAGCCATAAAGAAACCAATCGGCGTTGGGCACCATGACGCCGGCCACGGCCAGACGTTCCACGGCTGAGAGGGCCGAGCCATGCAAGTCGCGCAACTCATCGCTGAGGACCAACGGAGGCTCCGTTGGCGGCAACGGCCGCGGCACAAAGGCGCGCACGACTTCGCCGCTGTAGTCGAGCGTTCGATAGTCGCCGGTAATCCGCATGGCATGAATCGGTTTGGTGGTCGTTGGGCGCTTAACTCAAAGAAGCTTAATCATCTTGCGTGACCGTGGGAAAAGGAGGATGGGCTTCCTAGCCCCTCCAGTTGCTTGGTGACGGGCTAGGAAGCCCATCCGCCACTACGCCGCGCCCCGGAATCACGCAAGGTTATTTAGGTCGGCGCTAGTAAAGCATTCTTTACTAACGCGGCACGCTAGTAAAGGTGACGTTACTAATTGGACAGCGCCACTTTCGCACGACGGTTGTCGAAGATGCCCTCGGCTTGCCCGAGGGAGTTTCATGCTGGCCGTCAACAATCGCTCCACAGCTTATTCGCCGTCATGGTCCAGCGTGATTTGGAGCGGCGAAAAACCCGCGGCGGTGATGTCCCTCACTGCGCTGCCGATCGCCTCCGCCAACGATTCAGCTTCGCGGTCGAACTCAAGGTAGACCACGCCGTTCGTGCAACTCAACAACGCGTCGTCGCAGCCCGCTTCATACAGTCGATCCTCCAAGTCTTGGGTGATATCGACTAAACCGTCAAGAATGACCGTGAAGCTGTAAACGCCGATTGCGGATGGATTGCTTACAATAGCCATGTCTGGATGGGGATGCCGTGGCCTGGGCATCAACCAATTCTAGTCCGCTCGTCGCCCCTGGCCAAGATCGAATCGTTACGACTCGCGATCCCGTTTTGCCGCTCCCGCAGTTGGTGACGGGCGAGCACGCCCATCCTCTCGGAACGGGGCGATTTTGCTCAGGCGCTGTTTAGCCCCAACGAGCAGATCACCTGCGGCTCGGCGATCTCTACGTCGTCGGTAACACGGCAGAGCCGCGCGTCTTGACGCAACGCGACGACAAGCTCCGCCAGAGCGGCGTCGGCGATGCCGCTTTTGAGTTGGCGGTTCAAGGTGTCGGTGGCGGATTGGAGCAACGGATATTTGTAGATGTCCTCAATGGCTTTGACCAACTCCGGCGACGCGAACAGCGTACCCTTGACGGCCTCGGCGTGGGCCTTGAGCCTTTCGTAAGTGCGAAAGCGGGCGCCCGACGGCCGGCCCAACTGGCCGCCAACCGATTTTTCAGTGGCGACGATCAACTCGACCCCCTTGGCGACCATTTCGTGATGCCGGTCGTGTCGCGGCACGGCGGCCGTGTCGGGCAGACATTCGGCCGCCTTGAGAATCGTAAACTGCGATTCGGTGACGCTCCTTCCGGCCGTGTTCACCCACGCCAAGGCGTCATTGCCTTCGGCGGTGCGCAAGTAGACCAAGGCGCCCTCGGGCTGCTCGGCGGTCGCCTGGTGGCGGCGGGCAGAAAAGACCACGTTCGGCATCGCGGGGATGATCTGTTCAAGCTGCGGATGGCTGTCGATGGCGTTTTTCCAAATTTGATAGGCGTGCGACGCCAGGTCGATCTCCGTGTCGTCTTCGCCATCCATGATGCCGGACTTTTCATGATAGAGATCGAACAGCGGCAAGTCGGTCTTGTCATCGTCGTCGAAGAAGGCTTCGTCGGTGCCGACGACTTCGGCGTTCTGCTGGAGGCGCCGGCGAACCCGACCACGCAGGTTGATGATGCGCTCCACGCCGTCGGCCGGCAGGAAGGAATAACACAGAATCGTGTCGGATTGCTGGCCGATGCGGTCGACGCGGCCGGCGCGTTGAATCAGCCGAATAATCGCCCAGGGAAGGTCGAAGTTGACAATGATCGCGCAATCCTGCAGGTTTTGACCTTCGCTCAGCACGTCGGTCGCCAGTACGACGCGCAGCTCGTCGGCCACGGCGATTCGATCGCGCTTGTTATTGCTAACCGGGCTGAAGCGGTGGACGGCGGCGGTCGGATCGTCGGTGTCGCCCGTGACGCCGGCCACGGCGCCGATTTGGCCGGCCTTGATTTGGGCGGTGAGGTATTCGATGGTGTCGGCGAACTGCGAGAACACCAGCACCTTTTCGGTGGGATGCTGTTTGCGCAGCAGATCGAGCAGGGCGAGGAGTTTCGCGTCGCGTCCGGCGTCCCAGGGGCCGGCGCGCTGTAAGACCGCCATCAACGCCTCGGCGTCGGCACGGAGGTCCGTGGCAAGCGACTCGTCAAACAGGCCGGCGCGCAGCCATTTGAAACGACGGCGAAATTGGCCGGCGTAGCGAGCGTAGATTTCGGCGGCGCGTTCGGCAAAATCCGTCACGCTCAAAACCTGACCGAACGTAGGGTGGGCGTTGCCCACCGTGGATTCATGGTGGGCAATGCCCACCCTACGGGTCTGCGTGGATTCATGGTGGGCAATGCCCACCCTACGGGTCTGCAAATCGTCGGCGGCGGCGGCGTTCCAAAGATCGCTGTCCTCATCGTTCGACCAGGTATCGAGAAGGCCCATATCCTGCGTGCCGATCGGCAGAGGCAAATCATTTTCGATGGCGTGCAGGAAGATGAAATTACGGAGAACATGACGCTCAACCGAAAGGAGGAAGGCGTGGCCGCTGCTCTCCAGGCGTTTGAACAAGTTCGTGCGGCAGAAGCCTTTCAGCCGAGCGCCGGCGCGCGACAGGTCGCCCAGGATTCTCGCCTCGTCGGGTGTCGGCGGCTTGCGCGGCGACGGCGTTTGGTAGTTGCCCAAGCCATACCTTGGCAGCGTAAGCCGGTTGACCGCACGGACGACATCGTCGGCGAACAGACGCGCGTACTGGTCCGCATCGTCCAGGGGGTCGATCTTGAACTTGACGGTCCTGGGAACACGGGTGGGAAAATACGACCGTGTGCCGTCCGAGAACTCCAAGTATTTGCGATGGCGCGCGGGGTCGAGCTTGGCGTAGTGCTGCTGAATAAAGCTGCGCGTGCGGCGCACCAAGTAAAGCCGCATCAGGTCGCGCCAGTCGTCGGCATGCTCGCTCTTTTCAAAGGCGGCCAACGACCGCACAGGGCACTGATGGCGGCGAATAAACTCCGTCTCGCCCAGCTCGCGCAGCAATCGTTCGGGCCGGATGCCAATGTCGTTGTGCTCGTCGATGAACAGCCGGAGCTGATTCGACAAATCCAGATAGGTTTTGTTGTAGGGCGTGGCCGACAGCAAAATCACCTTGCTGTCGTTGGAACTAATGTACTCGGCGATGGCACGATAGCGCTTGCCCTGCCGGTGGCGAAGGTTGTGGCTTTCGTCGATGAGCACCAACCGGTGGCGACGCAAATCGGGCAACTCGCGCTCGACACTAGTGATGGACAACACCTTGGCGCGCAGGCGATATTGCTGACGATAGTCTTCCCAGAGGGGCACGAGATTCTTAGGGCAGATAATGAGCGTCTCGAGGCCGTGATCATCCTCGAAAATGCGGGCCAGAGCCGTCGCCATGAGCGTCTTGCCAAGACCAACCACGTCGCCAATGACCACGCCGCCGCGTTTGTGCAGATGGTGAGCCGCGATCTTCACGGCCGCCTTTTGAAACTCGAACAACGTATCGCCAAAATCGCTGGGAATGCGGAACTCGGCCAGCCCGGCGCGAGCCTCTTGCGCCAGGTGATAGGCCATCTTGACGTAGATGTGAAAAGGGGGAATGGGTTCGGGCCGCGCCCAGCTTGTGTTGATGATCTCGACAAGCTCTGGGGAGATGTCGATGCAGAAACGGTCGTTCCAGCGGTCGTCAAACCATCTGGCGAGTTTCTCGCAGGCGTCGTGATCGAGGACGTCGACGTTCAACTCGCCCTGTTTGGCCAGACCGGCGAAGGTCAGGTTGCTGCTGCCGAGATAGCCGATGGTCGGATTCAGCGGATCCGGTCTGAAGTGTAGATAAAGCTTGGCGTGCAAGTTGTGGCGCAGAAACAACTTCACCACCAGCTTGCCGGAGGTAATCTGCGCCGCGAGGCGTCGCAAGCCGGCTTCGTCGTCGTTGGTGGGAACGCCGACGACAAGTTGGTCGCGGAATTCCTGGGCGATTCTTCGTTTCTGCGCGATGGCGGTGGCCTGATCGATTTCATCGCCGCCGCGCAGCAAGCTCATGGCCGAGCGAAGCTGATCGTGCGGCATTTGCTGCATGCCGACCAGCAGCCGGCAGCAATGCCCGTCGCCCCCTTTCCATCGCTCAATGAGCGAATCGATTTGGCGCCAGCCGCGTAGATTGAAGTAGCCGACGCAGAAGTCGGCGCGCTGGGCGAGGGCGAGAGTTTCGCGGAGCGCGGGCAGCAACGACTTCTCGATATTGTCGAATATGCGCGGCATGGAACACTAATGCGCCACGGCGACCGCGACGGGCTTTTGCTCCATGCGGCGTTCGGCCCGTGAGGTATCGACCGCCAGGCTCATGGTAACGCTCCAGCGGCCGTCGGCGCCGGCCTGGATGTACCAGCGCGGCAGGACAACCACCGATTGGTGAACCAACTCAAAACCGCCTTCCGATTGGCTCACGGTCTCGATCGGGTAAGTCCAGAGCGAGGCCGGGCAACTCGCCCGCCATACCAACTCAATGCCCAGCCATTCATCGACCAGGCCCAACGCTCCGGCGCCGGTAAGATCGAGCTGGCGGCCAAGGTGCCCGAGCCGGCGGCCCTCGCCGTCGTGGAAGTAACGGTCGTCGCAGTTGGCCGGCATGGCCGCGAAATTGAACTCGACGCCAAAATGCACCGGCTCGCCCGGCGGCAAGCCTTCTAAAAGATAGGCAATATCCAAGGTCGAACTGCCGGACGAAAGCGTGACCCCCTTGGTCACCTTCACCGGGCGGCCGCAGGCCACGCCTTGCCGCGACATTTGCACCTGAATGCGATGCGGACTGCGGCGCACGCGGGCCTCATAAGAATTTTGCAAGAAGTCGCCACGCTCTTCGGCGTGGTTGGCCAACAGCGCGTTGAGCGAAGTGTCGTTGTCAAAAAAATGGTCGAGCAGGCTCTTGCGTTGGTAATTGTCGTACAGCACATGCTCGTTCAAGTGCGGCTGCTTGAAGATCACCCGGTCGTGAATGCTGGCCACATGCCCGTTGTCGCTGCTTGGCCCGGCCAGCACTTTGCGATGATAGGCCTCAGGACGGCGCGCCAAAGTGGCCAGCAAGTTCAGGCAAATCGAACGCACGTCCAACTCATACATCATGCCGCCACGATTCGGCGCCAAAAGCGCGGCCAGCTTGTCGTTGGTCAAAAACACTTCTTGCCGCGCGTCGAGATTGAAATCGGCCGCGGTCGCTTCCACCCAAGGGCCTTGGCGGTCGGCCGCGCGGTCCAGCAGATTTTCCGCCGCGATCAAGTGGTTATAAACCGCGTTGCGCAGGTGCGGCAGATAAATGCCGCCAAAGGCGCCGTGCCAATAGCTGCAATTGCATTGCCCGCGATAAAGCTCCGTGCGGGCGTAATCGACCAGTTCCGGATCGTGACCGGCCTCCGCCGCCTGCTCCAGCCGGCGGCTGACCATGAGCATGCGCGTGTACATTTCGTTGCTTTCCGGGTATTTCACTTTGAAGTTTCGCCAGAAGCCGCCTTTCACAAACTGCGCCAGCGACGGCCAGCGCGGGTCGTGCTCCATCTCGTGCTTGAGCCGTTCGTACTCGACAAGCTGCTCGGTCGGCAACACCCACTCGGTCATTTCGCGATAGCTGCTGTCAGGCAAATAAATCTTGCCCAAGGGCGGCACGTTATCGACCGCTTCGCCCAGCGTGGTGACCTTGATCCAACTTTCGTTGGCCACCAACAGATCGAGGAAGCGCGTCAGCCAGCCGTCGGTATAAACATGTTTGTGCGTTTCAGGCCAGGTGCCAAACTTCTCGCCGTCGTCGCCAAAAACCACCACCGAGCCCGGCCGCTGCGAGGCGATCCAGCCCAGATAGTCGATCGTCTCTTGCGGCGAGGCGAAGGGAATCAGGTAACGCAGCCGCTCGCTGCCGGGAAAGACCGCCACAAGCTGGCCGTCGTCTTCGGTCACGTAGTAACCGTCGAGCTGGTTTTGCGTGAGGCCGGCGTTTTTGAAGTGGAAGTCGTCGAGAATCGTATACTGAATGCCGGCCTCGGCCAGATCGCTGGTGAACGATTGCTCCCAAACGCGCTCGGGAATCCAAATTCCGCGCACCTTGGTATCCAGCCGATGTTCCAACCACTGCGTATAGCTGCGAATTTGCCCGATGCGATCGCGGCGCGGAATCATCGCCAGAATCGGCTCATAATACGCGCCGCCGATGATCTCCACCTTGCCGGCGGCCACCAGTTCGCCCAGGCGGTCGATGTATTCGGGGTGGTTGTTCGCAATCCACTCCATTAGCGAGCCGCTGGTGTGCAGGCCGATCTTCAGCGTCGGGTAGCGCTCGAACACGTCGAGGAACGGCCGGTAGCTATCCTGATACGCCTGCTCAAACACGCCCGAAAAATTGCCGATCGGCTGGTGATTGTGCAGTGCCAGAACAAAACGGATGGTGTGCGACATGGGAAAAGGAAGGCTGTGTTGAATTTCTTTGCGTTGGTATTTACACCATCGTCCGCAAACTTTCGCTACTTTACTTATCTGGACGTAATTGCTTGACCGGAAGATTGGGTGTTTCGTGCGACTCATTTTCAACATCGCGCAAGAAGGCGGCAGCTTCTTCCGGGGGGACCGAGTTGATATAGAAGCCGGTTCCCCATTCAAACCCGGCAGTTTGGGTAAGACGCGGGATGATTTCGATGTGCCAATGGTAGTGGGGAAGGTCTTGGCTATCGAACGGGGAGGTATGCACGATGTAGTTGTAGCCCGGCCGATCGAGAGCGGCTTCAATGTTGGCCACGACGCGTTTGAGCACACGGGCCAGTTCTTCGACGCCGTGCTTTTGGATGTTTTCGTAGTGGCTGGAATGGATTTTGGGCAAAATCCAGGTTTCAAAGGGAAAGCGGCTGGCGAAGGGGCAAAAGGCGACGAAGCCGGGCGTATCGAGCACGATTCGTTTTTCGCCGGCCAGTTCTTGCTGCACCATGTCGCAAAAGACGCAGCGTCCGCGATATTGGTGGAACTGGGCGGCCCCTTGAATCTCTTCGACCACGGTAATCGGCACAATCGGCGTGACGATCAGTTGACTGTGCGTGTGCTCCAGCGACGCGCCGGCCGCGGCGCCCACGTTTTTGAAGAGCATGCCATAGACGAGCCGGCGATCTTTTTTCAGATCGACCATGCGGTCGCGGTAGACCTCAAGCACTTCGCGGAGCGAATCCTCCGGCAGTTCGGAGGTGCTCAGCAGATGGCGGGGCGATTCGATGATGACCTCATGGGCGCCCACGCCGCGCATCGTGTCGTAGATGCCCTCGCCCCGCTTATTCAGATCGCCCTCGATCTCCAAGGCGGGAAACTTGTTGGGCACCACGCGCACGCGCCAGCCGCTGCCGTTGGCCGCCGAATCGCCGGAGCGATAAGCGAGGATTTCGTGGGGCGTATAGGCTTCATGGCCTTCGCAGAACGGGCAAAACGATCCGGGCACGAGTTGCGGCGTGCTGACGAAGTTGTGCGGTCGTTTGGCGCGGCTTTTGGCGACGATCACCCAGCGGCCGACAATCGGATCTTTGCGCAGGTCAGGCATATCCGCATTATCTTAACGGTTTTGGGTGTCGGGCGCAAAGCCCAATGGCCGCCGCAATTCGGCCGCAAGCAAGCGTCCTGGGGCATGGACGCAGACGTAAGCGCGGAGCAAGGTCGCCAAGCCAGCATGACACTGGCGATGAAGCAGGAAAACCACTCGTCTGCTAACCCCGGCCGGGCACATGGCCCAGATTGCGGTGCGCGATCAACTCGGCCAAAATGCTGACGGCGATTTCGGGGACGGTTTGCGAACCAATGTCAATGCCCAGCGGAGCATACACGCGCGCCAGCGACTCACGCGAGACGCCTTCCGCCTCCAAGTCGTCGAAGATCAGTTTGATTTTGCGTTTACTCCCGATCAGGCCCACGTACCGCGCTCCGCGATCAATCAGATGATACAGCGCCTCTTCGTCATGGTTGTGCCCGCGTGTGACAATGATGGCGTATGTATCCGGTGTGATCGGCAATTCGCGCAACGTCTGATCGATCGGCCCGCAAAGCCGCCGCTGGGCGCGAGGAAAACGCTCGGCGGCCACGTACTCCTCGCGGTCGTCAAGCACCCAAACGTCAAAGTCAAGTTCGCTCGCCAGGTTGCCCACCGCCTGGCCGATGTGTCCGCCGCCGATGATCACCAGGCGGCAGCGCGGCAGCACCGGCAGGTAGGCGATGCCGGACACGGCCGCCGGCCTGGGTCGCTCGGCCAAGGCGGGCAAATGGCTCAGCACCGCTTCGGGCGCGGCGCCGTTTGCCCGCAGCCGCGCGGCCAACAAGCATCGCTCGCTGTCAAAGAGGTAGCAGCCGGGCGCCGGCAGGCCGCTCTTGGCGGCGTCAAACACGACGGCCTCCAGGCAGCCCGTGCCGGAGTCAACCAGCGCAAGCGCCTTCTCAAAATAAACGGTGTCGGCTGAGGGCCGCAACGGATCGACAAGCACCAGCATGCGGCCACCGCAGATCAGGCCATCGTCCCAGCCATAATCACTATCGAGTTGAAAGCTCATCACCTCGGGCTGCCCGCGCTGGGCGACGGCCAAGGCGCGGCGTTTGACTTCGGCCTCCACGCAACCGCCGCCGAGAGTGCCGGCCTGACTGCCATCGGCGAAAACCAGCATGCCGGCGC
>DASVGM010000143.1:0-2681 GCA_036379555.1 Pirellulales bacterium
ATATGGTTCGGGCCGCACGGGCCTGCGCGCCCTGGATGGCATCTCGCTGGCGCTCGGCCGCGGCGAGACGTGCGCCCTGCTGGGGCCGTCTGGGTCGGGCAAAACCACGTTGCTGTCGGTCATCGGCTGCCTGTTGGCCCCCAGCGCCGGCGGTATGAAGATCGACGGGCGGCCCGTCCCGTTTCAGCGAAAGAGGCGGCTGGCGGGCATTCGCCGGCGCTATATCGGCTTTGTTTTTCAGCACGCGCAACTGCTGCCGTTTTTGACCGTCATCGAAAACCTCGTCGTCGTGGGCGAAAACGCGGGGCTGAAGCGCCGCCCGGCATTGCGTCGCGCCGAAGAACTTCTCGACCGCTTGGGCGTGGCGGGCCTGCGCCACAAGAAGCCGGCGCTGGCTAGCGGCGGAGAACGGCAGCGCGTGGCCGTGGCGC
Organism: Pirellulales bacterium; assembly: GCA_036379555.1. Taxonomy (GTDB): domain Bacteria; phylum Planctomycetota; class Planctomycetia; order Pirellulales; family JAICIG01; genus DASSFG01. The sequence goes on from DASVGM010000143.1 coordinate 432, forward strand.
GGGCGCTGATTCATTCTCCGCCCATTATTCTGGCCGATGAACCGACCGCCGCGCTCGATTGGGAGAACGGCCAAATCGTGGTCGAACTGCTCACCGCGCAGGCCAAGTCGGAAAACGCCGCGCTCATCACCGTGACGCACGACACCCGGTTGGTTCCCATGTTCGGCCGCGCCCTGCGCATCGACTCCGGGAGGTTGTCCGACTGATGCGCGGTTCCATCACGTTCTTGGCCCTGCTGTTGGGAGTGACGATCGGCTACGTCGGCTCGCGTCATTTTATCGCGCCGACAACGCCCCACGAGGCGCCGCGGCACGAAAACCGGAGCGAGACGGCCACAGCCCGTGACGCCGGCGCCGGCCGGGTGGAGGCGATTGGCTACGTGGAACCGCTCAGCGAAGTGCGGCAACTGACGTTCAAAACCGGCGGGCTGATTCAACTCTGCCGAGCGAAGATCGGCGAGCGCGTCGCCAAGGGCGAACTGCTGATGTCGCTCGACGACGGCAGCGAGGCCACCGCGTTGGAAGTGGCCAAGGAGGAGCTGCGCGTGGCCCAGGCCGATCAAGCGCGCATCCTCCGCGGCGTCAACCGCCATCGGATCGACGCCGCGAATTTCAAGGCGGAGTCGGTGCGCAGGCGAATTGTGTATCTGGAGCCGGAATACGAGCGCTATCGGCACCTGCACAAGGAGAAGAGCGCGACGCTTTCCGAGTTTCAGCGGGTTCAATCCGACCTTGCGTCGGCCCGTGCGGAGTTGGCCTCGCTGGAAGCCGAAGTGGAGCATCTGAACGATTATGTTCTGCCGGAGGAGAAGTTGCTGGCCGCCGCCAAAGTCGATCTGGCAACGGCGAAAGTGCGGCAGCTTGAGGAGGATCTCAACGACACGCGGCTGGTCGCGCCGCTGGCCGGCACGGTGTTGGAGATTTTGCGGCGCGAGGGGGAGAGTGTCTCGGCGTCGGCCCGCGAGCCGGTGTTGGTCTTCGCGGACCTGAGCGGCTATCGCGTGCGCGCCGAGGTCGATGAGCGCTACGTGCAACGGGTTCAGCCGGGGCAAAAGGCGACCATCTATGGCAGGAACGTGGGCGACCGCGAGTATCGCGGGCAGGTGGTTTTGGTCAAGCAGTTGATGGGGGGCAAAACGGTGTTCGCGCATGCCGCCAACGAGCGCAAAGACCTCGACGCCGCGCAGGTCTTGATCGACATGGCCGCCGGCTTCGCCGCGCCCGCCGGGCTAAGAGTCGATGTGGCGATTGAGGTTGAGAAGTTGCCTATAAGGTGAAGATTCTTCGAGCCGGCGTGGGGGGGATTGACGAGCGCTGCATTTGTAATTGCGTGAGATAGGCAAAGGGCGCCGCCGCGCGGTAGAATTACAATATCCAAGGCAATGGCAGCCACCGATCTCTGTTTTTCAACATCAAAAGGGTGGGGCAGTTCGCAAAGGTCAGGACATGGCATCAACCAGCATCGACAATGAAATCTTAACGCTGCCCGAGGCGGCCACCTATTTGCGCGTTTCGGAAGACGAAGTATTGGAGCTCGCTGAGCGCTTTGAGTTGCCCGGCCGAAGAATCGGCCGCGAATGGCGATTCATGAAGGAAGCGCTCGGTGATTGGCTGCGCCGGCCGTCTGCCAAGGAGCGGCTCTTGCGTCATGCCGGAATTGCGAAAGACGATCCGTATTTGAAAGCCATGCTTGAAGACATTTACCGATCACGAGGTCGGTCGATGATCGAGGACGGTGAATGATTCTGCTCGACACCGACATACTGTCGCTGTTGCATGCCGGGAACAAGCGTGTCGTTCAACATGTCGAGCGACGCCGCGGATGAATTTGAGCGACTGCGGCGGCAAAAGAAACTGAAGAAGATCGGAAGACGCGACTTGCTGATCGCCAGCGTCTTTTGGACACGGCGCTTCGCGGCCGTCGGAGGGGAACAAGCAATGATCGAGTTTTGGCAGGTGCGACGCGACGGTGGCAAACGCGGCATCATTGAAATCGTTGAGGAGGAAGCATGATCACGAATGACCAACAACTGGAGGCGGCGCTACAGCGCATCGCGTGGTTTCAGCGACAGGTCGCTCAACTGCGCAAGACGGAGAATAATCCGATCAACTACCGCGCGGCGGCATCCGGGTTTTTAGCGGAGATCGACCGCATGCAACTGGAAGTACGCGAGTATTTTAGTCAGCCGGCCACATCGTGAGTGCCGTGGCAAGCGTCGCGCGCCCGCCGAGCGAGGCGGCGGCGGTGGCC
>DASVGM010000144.1:0-2385 GCA_036379555.1 Pirellulales bacterium
ATGTCGGACCAGTCGAGAACGTAGACGCCGCCGCCGCCGCCGTAGGCGAGGTCGATGGGGCGGAACCACGGATCGCCAAACGACATCAAGTCGGGCCGGTGGCGGCCAACATAAGTGGCGCCCGCGCGCTCGAGGTGATCGTGATTGATGCGTCGGCCGTGCAGGTTGAGCGTGAACAATTCGCCGCGATATTCCTGCGGCCAGTTCTCGCCGAGATAGATCATCAGCCCTGTGTGCGCGTGGCCGCCGCCCGTGCGGCTGGTGGCGTCGCTCAGTTGCTTTCGGGTGGCGGTCCAGTCTTCGCCGGCGTCCCAATGCACGTGATCGGCTGTTTGCTCGATCAACTCATAAAGCTGCGGACGCAGATCCTCGCCATACATCCGCCGGAAGTGCGCGCCGGGCACGGCATGCCAGAGGTGGCCAATGACGGTATTGATGAAGAACAACTCACCGTGATCGTCCCAGTCCATGCCCCAAGGATTGGTCGTGCCGTGGCAAACCATCTCGAACGCTTTGCGCTGGGGATGAAACCGCCAGATGCCGCAATTGACCGGCGTGCGCTCTTCATCGGGCGTGCCCGGCGCGCCTACGTGCGACACGCCTTGAATGCCCTGTCGCCCGTAGAGCCAGCCATCGGGCCCCCAGCGCAGCCCGTTGGCGAACGTATGTCCGGTGGTCGCCCAACCGTCGAGCACGACGATAGGCTCGCCGTCGGGGCGGTCGTCGCGGTCGGCGTCGGGAATGAACAAGAGTTGCGGCGGGCAAAGCACCCACACACCGCCGAAACCGACTTCGACACTTGTCAGACGTTGCGCCCGGTCCCAAAAGACGGTGCGGCGGTCGGCCTTGCCGTCGTGATCCGTATCTTCAAAGATCAAAACACGATCGCGCTGTTCGGTGTCGAAGGCGTTGCTTTTGACGTAACTATAGCACTCGGCCACCCACAGCCGGTCGCGCGTGTCGAACGCCATCGCGATCGGTTGCCGCACTTCCGGATCGGAGGCGAAGAGCGAAACACGGAATCCTTTTGGCACATCCACCGCGGCGAGCGCCTGCTCAGGCGTCAGCAGCGGAATGGTCTCCTGCTGCGTGTTCGGCGGATCGGCCCAAACCAGATTCGCAGAGAGACAGAGCCACGTGACCAGCAAGGCAATTATACTGCCAATGCCTAGTCCAGACTTAATCTTAGGGATCGACACGACTGGAGGATGGACCTCCTGGCCCGTCACGTTCGATTGGTGACGGGCTAGGAAGCCCATCCTACACCGCGACCGCCCCCGCAGCACCCGAAAATCTAGCGTGGACAAGGCACTAGGTCGAAACGAGACGCCTTTAGGGAACAGGGCCCAGGGGCACCCAGTTCGCTACAGAGCGCGTCGTCGTGGCGATGATGTCTCATTTCTCTATGCCCGTGGAGTATGCTGAGACGCGAATGCGGTGCAATCGGCTATTCCGCGTCGGCGCTTTCTTTTTCCTTACCTTCGGCCGCGGCGCCGTCCGCCGGTTGCTGTTCCGTGGCCGGTTCGTCGGCAGCGGCGGCATGCTCCTCCGAGTCGGCCGCGGCGCCGGCGTGCTCGCCGCCGTGGTGCATGACCTCCAGCGAGGCGTCTTTCAAGTAGCGCACGTCCGATTCGCGGCCGATGTGTTCGTGCCGCTCGGAGGAATACCGGCCTTGATAACCGAAGAGGCCATTAACCCGCGCGCCGATGTCGGGCACCAACCCCAGGCACAGGAAAACGCTCATGATCGAGGCGGGAATCGTCAACACGTATTTCCAGTTGGCTTCGTACTTCACGTGCATGAAGAACAGAATCACCAACATGGCCTTGGTGCAAGAGACGGCGGTCATGAACATGCGGCCGACCGCCGGTGTTTCATGCCACGGCCAAAAGCGAGAATAAGTGAAGAACGACATCGACGTCAGCACGCAGAGCGCGATGAAGACGAAAAAGTACTTGGCGTTGCCGCCGTGATCGTGATGTTCGGCGTGCTCTTGAGAAGTCGCTACGTGAGACATGGTCCTGCTTAAAACAAGTACAAAAGAGGAAACAAAAAGATCCAGACCAAATCGACAAAGTGCCAATACAGGCCGATGTTTTCGATCGGATTGGCCCAACTGGCGTCGAGCGTCTTCATGGAAAGAATGGCGAAGGCGATCAAGCCGACCAACACATGGATGGCGTGAAAACCGGTCAGCAAAAAGTACGTGCTGGCCCACATGTTGCCGCCGGGAATGACCACCGGCATCTTCAGCCAAGAGTGCTCCTCGTTCAGACCGCCCGCATGGGCGGAACCTTCCGAAAGCGGCATGGGCATGATCTCCGCCGCCAAAAACGCCAGTTTGCGCTCGTCGGTCGCGGCCGATTGGTCCTGCAACCGCTTCAC
>DASVGM010000145.1:0-6198 GCA_036379555.1 Pirellulales bacterium
AAAAAGATCGTGCTCGTCTCGGGCGACGAAGAGTATCGCTCCGAAGAAGCCCTGCCGATGTTGGGCAAAATCCTCAGCCGGCGGCACGGCTTTGCTTGCACCGTGCATTTCGCCGTCGATCCCCAGACCGGCATCATCGCCCCCAACAACCAGAACAACATTCCCGGTCTGGAACAGCTTGATGACGCCGACCTCTTGATCATCGCCACGCGGTTTCGTGAACTGCCCGACGAGCAGATGAAGCACATTGTCGATTTCATCAACGCCGGCAAACCGGTGATCGGCCTGCGCACCGCCACGCACGCTTTCAGCTACTCCAAGCACCAAGACAGCCCCTACGTCGATTGGAGTTTTTCCAACGGCAAATGGCCCGGCGGCTTTGGCCGGCAGATTCTGGGCGAAACCTGGATCAACCATCATGGCCATCACGGCAAAGAAGGCACCCGCGGCATCGTCAACGAAAGAGAAAAGGCCAACCCCGTGCTGCGCGGCGCCGGCGATGTTTTCGGGCAGACGGATGTCTATGGCGTAAAAAACCTCTCGCCCGACGCCAAGATTCTGCTCTATGGCCAGGTGGTGACCGGGCTAAAACCGAACGATCCGCCGGTCGAGGGCGAGAAGAACCACCCGATGATGCCGTTGGCGTGGCTGAAACCATACACGGCCCCCAGCGGCAAGACCGGCCAGGCGTTTTGCACCACGATGGGCGCCTCGATCGACTTCACCAGCGAAGGATTGCGGCGGCTCATCGTCAACGCGGCCTATTATCTCAGCGGGCTGGGCGACAAGATTCCCGAAAAAGCCAATGTCGAACTGGTCGGCAAGTTTGAGCCGACGTTTTATGGTTTCAAGAACAACGAACATTGGCAGCAGCAGGCGCTCAAACCGGCCGATTTCACATTGGATGCGGAAGGCCCTACACTCGCGCTCAACAAGGGCGACCATATTTCCATCATCGGCAATACGCTGGGCGAACGGATGCAGCACGACGGTTGGCTGGAAACGCTCATTCAGGCCCGTTTTCCTGAGCACCAACTCGCCTTTCGCAACCTCGCCTTCTCGGCCGACGAACTGACCATTCGCCAGCGATCGGAAGGTTTTGGCAGCCCTGATGAGTGGCTCACCAAAACCAAGGCCGACGTCGTCTTCGCGTTTTTCGGCTTGAACGAATCGTTCGCCGGCGAGGACGGATTGGCCAAGTTCAAGCACGACCTCGACGGCTTCGTCAAGCTCACGCTCGGGCAAAAATACAATGGCCAAAGCGCTCCAAAATTGGTGCTGTTTTCGCCCATCGCCCACGAAGACCTGCATAACCGCAGTTTGCCCGACGGCAAGCAGAGCAACGCCCGCCTGAAGCAGTACACGCAGGCAATGGCCGAGATCGCCAAGGCAAACGCGGTGGCTTTTGTCGATCTTTATCAGCCGACCCTGGCACTTTATCAAACGAGCAAAGAACCGCTGACGATCAACGGCATTCATCTCAACGAGCGCGGCAATGAAGCGGTCGGCAAAGCCATCGTACAATCACTCTTTCCGGGCCAAGAAGCCAAGCTGACCGGCGATGCTCTGGCCAAGCTTCACGAGGCGGTCAAAGACAAGAACTTTTATTGGTTTCACCGCTATCGCACCACCGACGGCTATTCCAGTTACGGCGGTCGGTCGTATCTGAAATTCGTCGACGGGCAGACCAATCGCGAGGTGATTATGCGCGAGTTGGAAGTGCTCGACGTGATGACCGCCAACCGCGACAAGCGCGTTTGGGAAGCGGCCCAAGGCCGCGATTTCAAGGTCGACGACAGCAACACGCCGCCGTTCATTCCGGTCGTCACCAACAAGCCCGGCCCCGGTCCCAACGGAGAGCACGTCTTTCTCGGCGGCGAAGAAGCGATTGGCAAGATGACCATCGGCAAGGGGCTGAAGGTCAACCTGGTCGCCAGCGAGGAAACCTTTCCCGAACTGATCAATCCGGTGCAAATGTCGTTTGACACGAAGGGACGTTTGTGGGTGGCGACGTGGCCGTCTTACCCGCATTGGAAGCCCAAAGAGGAAATGAACGACAAGCTGCTGATCTTGGAAGACACCGATGGCGACGGCAAGACCGATCGCGTCAAGACTTTTGCCGATCACTTGCATAACCCCACGGGATTTGAGTTTTGGAATGGTGGCGTGTTTGTGGCCATGGCGCCCGATCTCTTGTACCTCAAAGACACCGATGGCGACGACCGGGCCGACGTGCGCATCCACGTGCTGCACGGCCTCGACTCGGCGGATACGCACCACACGGCCAACAGTTTTGTCTTCGATGGCGGCGGCGGACTGTACTTTCAAGAAGGCGTGTTTCATCGCACGCAGGTCGAAACGCCTTATGGACCCGTGCGCAACACCGACGCCTGCGTTTGGCGGTTTGAGCCGCGCACCTTTAAGTTTGAGCGCTATGCCCCTTACGGCTTCGCCAATCCGCACGGGCACGTTTTTGATCGCTGGGGGCAAGACGTGATTCACGACGGCACCGGCGCTCAGCCCTATCACGGCACGATCATGTCGGGCTACGTCGAGTTTCCCGCCAAGCATCCGCACGCGCCGCAGGTTTACAACCAGCGCACGCGGCCCTGCCCGGCCACGGAGATTCTCTCCAGCCGCCACTTTCCCGACGAGATGCAAGACAACATGCTGGTGGGCAACGTGATCGGTTTTCAGGGCATACTTCGCTATCAGCTTGAAAACAAAGGTTCGAGCATCGTGGGTACGGAACAGGAACCCGTTTTGTTTTCCAGCGATCCGAACTTTCGTCCGGCCGATTTTGAAATGGGTTCGGACGGCGCGCTCTATTTCACGGACTGGCAAAACCCGATCATCGGCCACATGCAGCACAACCTGCGCGACCCCAGCCGCGATCGGAAACATGGGCGCGTCTACCGCGTGACTTTCGAGGGGCGCGAGTTAAGCCGCTCGCCCAAGATCGCCGGCGAGCCGATCGCCACGCTGCTCGATCTGCTCAAGCACCCGGAGAATCGCGTTCGCTATCGCACGCGCATCGAGTTGAGCGGACGATCCTCCGAGGAAGTTTTGGCCGCGCTGAAGCCGTGGCTTGGACGGCTTAGTCCGGCCGAAAACAATTATGAACACAGTTTGCTGGAAGCGCTCTGGCTCTGCCAGCAGAACGATGAGGTGAACGGGGAGTTGCTCGACAAAGTGCTTACCGCCAAAGACGGTCGTGTGCGCGCGGCAGGCACGCGCGTGCTCTGCCATTGGCGCGATCGGGTGTCGGAGGCGTTGAACAAAACGAAGAAGCTGGCCGCCGACGAAGACCCGCGCGTGCGGCTGGAAGCCGTTCGCGCGGCAAGTTACTTCCGCGTGCCCGAAGCTTTTGAGACGGCGCTCGTCGGCCAGCAAGCGGCCAATAAACTCCCTCTCCCTCCGGGAGAGGGCCGGGGTGAGGGCGACCCCTACTTCGCCTACGCTCTGAACGAGACGATGAAATCGCTCGAACCGCTTTGGAAGAAAGCACTCGCCGAAAAGCGTGAGATTCCCGTCACGACGGAAATCGGAGCGCGATTCGTACTCGAACATCTTTCGCTCGATGAGCTGTTGGCAAGAGAGCGTTCGCGGCCGGTGTATTTTGAACTACTGTTCCGCCCCGGCGTGCGCGACGAATTCCGCCGCGAAGCGCTCGACGGACTCTCCAAGCTCGCAAAGAAAAAACAGCTCGACGTGCTGTTGGACACCATTCGCAAAATCGACGGCGACCAGGCGCATCACGAAGAATCGGTCGTCTTTGACCTGGTGCGCTTACTCACCGCGCAGCGGCCTGAGCAGTTGGCCGAGGTGCGCGGCCAGATCGAAAAGCTGGCCACGTCAGCCAAGCAGCCGATCATCCGACAGGTGGCGTTTGCCGCCATCGTCGCCATCGACGGCTCGCCCGATCAGGCGTGGAAGCTCGGCACGTCGAACGCCTCGGCTCTGTACGACATGGTAAGCGCCGTGCCGCTGGTGAGCGATCCGAGTTTGCGGGCGCGGCTTTATCCGTTGGTCGAGCCGTTGTTGACCACTCTGCCGCCACCGCTCGCCGGAGGCAGTCAAGGCAAAGGCACGCTCGGCCGTTATGTTCGTATCGAGCTGCCGCGCAAAGGCACGCTCACGCTGGCGGAAGTGGAGGTTTACAGCGACGGCCGCAACGTTGCCCGCCACGGCCGCGCCTCGCAAAAGAACACGACGCATGGCGGCGACGCCTCCAGGGGAATCGACGGCAACACCAACAACAATTACGGCGGCGGCGGGCAAACGCACACCCAGGAAAACACCGACGCGCCATGGTGGGAAGTCGATCTCGGCGAGACCTGCCCGGTGGAGAAGATCGTGATTTACAACCGCGAAGAAGGCGACCTGGGCAAGCGGCTCGACGGCTTCACGCTGCGCGTGCTCGACTCGGCGCGCAACGATGTCTTCAAGCGGACGGGCGTCGCCGCGCCGCACAAGAAGGCGGCCATTGACCTGGAAGGCGGCGGACGCGAAGCATTAGTTCGCCGTGCCGCGATGAACGCCTTGACCTTCGTTCGCGGCCAAGAGTCAAAAACCTTTGAAACGCTGGCCGACTTCGTGCTAGGCGGCAAAGCGGCTTCTTCGCCCGACGCACTTGCCGCCATTCGGGCCATGCAACGCATCGGCCGGCAGTATTGGAACAAGCAGAAAGCCAGGCCGCTTTTGGACGCGATCGTTCCGGCGGTGCGCAAGTTGCCGGCCGAGGAGCGGACCACGGAAGCCGCGCTTGATGAACTGGAATTCGCCGACGCCTTGGCGGCGCTCTTGCCGGTGGACGATGCCCGAAAGGTTCGCGGCGAACTGCGCGAACTGGGCGTGCGCGTGATCAAGCTCGGCACGTTGCCGGAGCGCATGTCGTACGATCAAGACGTGATCGCTGTGGCGGCGGGCAAGCCGGTGCAGTTCGTGCTCGACAACGCTGATTTGATGCCGCACAACTTTGTCATCGTGCGGCCGGGCTCGCTGGAAGAAGTCGGCCTGCTGGGCGAAGCGACGGCTTTGCAGCCCGGCGCCTTGCAGCGGCAGTATGTGCCGCCCACCGACAAGATTCTGCTGGCCAGCCAACTGTTGCAACCGCGCGCCAGCCAGCGACTGACGTTCAACGCGCCGGCGCAACCGGGCGTTTATCCTTATGTCTGCACCTTCCCCGGCCACTGGCGGCGGATGTATGGTGCGCTGTACGTGGTGGAAGACCTCGACCAGTACCTCGCCGATCCGGAAGCCTACCTGACCGCGCATCCATTGGAAATCAGGGATGCGTTGCTCAAAGACCGTCGCCCGCGTACGGAATGGAAACTCGACGACTTGGCGGTCGCGGTGGCAGACATCTCATCGGGCCGCTCCTTCGGCGATGCCACGCAGATGTTCACGGTGGCAAGCTGTGTGGCCTGTCACAAGCTGAACGGCACGGGCAACGAAATCGGCCCCGACCTCTCCAAGCTCGATCCCAAGTACCAGCCGATCGACATCTTGAAAGAGATTCTCGATCCTTCGGCCAAGATCAACGAGAAGTATCAGACCTATTCCTTCTTGCTTGACTCCGGCAAGACCGTGACGGGGCTGATCTTGGCAGAAACGGCCGACATGGTGAAGGTGATTGAAAACCCCTTGGCCAAGGCCGAACCGGTGGTCATCAAAAAGTCGGATATTGAGGAGCGTGCGAAAGCGAAATCATCGATCATGCCCAAGGGCCTGCTCGACAAACTCACGCGCGACGAAGTGCTGGATTTGATCGCCTACATTGCCGCCCGTGGCGACAAGGCGAGCGAGTTGTTCAAAGGTGGCGGCGAGCATGAGCATCATCATTAGAGGGTTCGCTTGCAAATTCGCCGCGGGCGGTATCAACTGACGCTATCAGGCCGCCTATCGAACGAAGGAGAATGCCATGCGTCATGCCGCTCAAACCGATCGCCGCTGGCGAATGCCGCTGGCGACGCCGATGATCGTGGCGATGAGTTTGCTTGTGGCACCCTGTCCGGCCGAGGAGCCGTCGCTCAAAGCACGCGCCGAAGCGCTCAAAACGATTAGTGAAGCGGGTGGGGGCGCGTGGCCCGATATTGCGAAGTTGCAGGCAGCCGGCGAAAAACGAGATTTCTTCAACCCCAAGCGCGCGTTCGTCCGCGCCCACTTCGAGCGCGTCGTGCCGACCGATCGAGCCAT
>DASVGM010000146.1:0-8950 GCA_036379555.1 Pirellulales bacterium
GGTGTAAGTGATGCTGTAGTTGCCCAGCCCGGCGCCTTGCGCGGCGCTGGGCACGACCGGATACGGCGAGGCGCTGACAAGGGCCGTTCCCGCCGCACCCGTGCTCGCCAAGGCGACGCTCGTGACCGTATCGCCATTGACCAAGCCGCTGGCGCTGAATTCCGTACCGGCTAAGGTCGTGGTTTGACCGTACGTCTTGCTGATGTTGTTGGCGGTGATGGTCAAGGGCGCCGCGTTCACCGTCAACTGACCGTTCACGTACGTAATGCTGTAATTGGACAGCCCCGTGCCGAGCGCGGCGCTGGGCACAATCGGATAAGTCGCACCGCTCACCGTTGCCGTATCCACCGCGCCGGTGCTGGTCAACGTGACGCTTGCCACCGAGTCGCCATTGACCAGACCGCTGGTAGTGAACTCCGTGCCCGCGAAGGTTTTGGTCACGCCGTAGGTCTTGGTTGCGTTGTCGGCGGTGATGGTGAGCGGTGCCGCATTCACCGTCAACTTGCCGTTCACGTAGGTAATGCTGTAATTGGCCAGCGCCGGTCCTTGGGCGGCGCTCGGTACAATTTGGTACGGCGAGCCGCTCACGCCGGCCGTGGCCACCGCGCCCGCGCTGACCAAGCTGACGCTCGTCACCGTGTCGCTATTGACCAGACCGGTGGTGGTGAACTCCGTGCCGGTGAACGTCTGGGCTTGTCCGTAGGTTTTGCCGATGCTGTTGGCGGTGATCGTGAGCGCCGCCTGATTGACCGTCAACGTGCCGTTGACGAAGGTGTTGAAGGTATAGTTGGCCGCGCTGAGCGTGCCGGCGGCCGGTATGATCGAATACGTGCCCACGCCGCTGGTGCTTGAGTCCGTTGAAGCGAAGCTTGCGGCGCCGCTGACGACGCTCGAAGAATCGCCGTTGACAAAACCGCTGATCGTGTCGGTAAAGGTCGGATCGGCCGCGCCATAGGCCCGGCTGGCGTTGTTGGCTGTCACTGTCAACTTGACCGGTTGGACATCAATTTCAACCTGGCCAATGGCCGCCGTGTACGTGGTTGTGTCGCTGGGTGTGAAGAGTACGTTCAGCGTTTGCTCGCCGGCCGGCAAGACCGCGCCCAAGGCGGGCGTCGAGCCATCTGCGAGCGTATAGGTATAGGTTCCAGCGGGCGTCGTCGTGGCGTCGAGTTGCGTCCCGGTCAGGACGGCGCCGTAGGTGATCGGCGAAGGAGTCGGCCAGTTGATGGTGGGCGCCGTTCGTGCCGGCGACGGGCGAGCGTAAACCAGGCCCGCCGGCGTGCCGATGCCGGAAACCAGCGTGCCAATGAATGCTCCCGTGGTGAGATTGTATTCCTGAATCGCTCCGTTGCTGGCGTGATCGGGCGAAACTTCCACCAACAGCGTGCCGCGATGGCTGATCGTCATCGACTCGGGCTGGGCAAAATCGCCAACCTTACCAGATTGCGTGCCCAGGGGAGTCGTTAGATTGATGAATTGGGTCAGCGCGCCCGTGGAGGAGTTATAGAGCACGATCTGGTGATGATCGTTGGTGTTGTCGTAATTCTCGTCGGCAATCAAGAGATTGCCGTTCGGCAACGCCACGATGGACGATGTCATGAGATACGCGCCCGGGTAGCCCGGATCGTTGCCGACAGACGAGAAGGGCGCGACCAACATCGTGCCGACGTTGGCGCTGTTGAATTCGGTCACTGAACCATCGCCAAGATTGCTCACAAGAAGGTCGCCGTTTTGAGCGAAAGCAAGGGCGCCGGGCATTGTACCGGCGCCGTTGTTCGGCAGTGTAATTGTTCCGTCCTGGTGGCCTGTCGTGGTGTTGTACCACGACACGTTCGCGGGGACGGCCGGGATGGGGGGCGTGGCGCTGAGATCGCCCGCGTAGCCAAGATCGGCGATGTACAAATCACCGTTGGGGCCAAAGGCCAGCGCGCCAGGAGCGGCCACGTTGATGGCGCCGCCAAAACTGGCGAAAACGCCGATCAGGGTTTGTCCGTCGGCGCTGAAACGCAAAACCTGGCCCGTGCCCAGGCTGCTGACATAAATCGTTCCATCCGGCGCGACCGTCACGTTGGAAGTTTGGGCCATGCCCCATTGGTTTGGAGCAGTGCCGCCACTGGTCGAGATATTGCCTGGCACTGGAGTGAGCGGCGTCGAGGCGAGCGACGTGGCATCGTAACGCCGCACTTGGCTATTGTCATAATCGCCTACCAACAGATCCGAGAGCGTGGCGGGCGCGTAGGCCAACGCCCCGGGCGCGGCGATGCTCGAAGCGACCGTGCTGATAAAAGTGCCGGCGCGAATGTCGTACTCTTCGACCTCGCCGCCATTGGCGCTCGTCAGGCTCGGCGCCAGGCCAATCAAAAGATTGCCGTCCTGGGCACGCAATAGCGTCTGAGGCTGCGAGGAAAGACCGATGAACTGGCTCGTGGTCTCGGTGGTGGCGTTATAGAGCGCCACCTGCTCGTGGGCGCTTTGATTGGCCTGACTGCCATCGGCAATCAAAAGATCGCCGTTGTTTTGGGCCAGAATCGCGACGGGTTCGAGAAACGCGCCCGCCATATTGGTATTGTTGCCGACCGCCGTGCCGGCGGGCACCAACGGCGTGGCCGAGTTGCCGCCGCTGCCGGTGTTGTATTGCAAAACCGCTCCGCTGGTCAGATCGCCCACGATCAGGTCGCCGTTGTGCGCGAAGGCGATGCCGCCGGGAGTGTCGCCGCTGGGCAGCGTGATCGACCCGTCCATCGCGCCGGTCGTCGTGTTGAACCAGGAGACGGCGCCGCTCGTGGTGTCGGCCACGTAAAGATCGCCATTGGCACCGAAAGCCAACGTACCAGGCGTTTTGACGCCGCTCAGGCTGGTGCCGGCGCCGGCGAAGGCGCCGAGATAGGCGCCCCAATTGCTGTAATGCGCCACCTGACCGGTCGTCGCGTTGCTGGCATAGAAGGTTCCATCGGGCGCGGTGGCGACTCCTGACACGTTCGTCAAACCGTGGTCGCCGGGAGCCACCGCCCCGGCGCCCTGAATGGGAGTGGCGGGCGAAGTCGACGGGTTGTCTCGCAGCACGCCGCCCCCCGCGTAAAGGCCGATCAGCAGATCGTCCGCCGCCAGCATTTCACGGCCTTCCAACTGCTCAAACGAAGCGCGAAACCATCGCGAGAGCGGACGGCTTTGCTGGGATTTGGCGCGCGGCGCGCGGCGACCGGGAGCGGCTTTACGTGACATGGCGGGTAGTCTCATCAGGAGTGGAGGTTAACGGCGGAAGCCGTGGCGGGGCACTATCAAATGTTCGTTTGAGTGTTATACTCTTTTACTCGGTGCGACGGACATTGCAAGAGCCTGTCGCGATTTTGTGGGCGGACGGTAGGCAATGCCCATCGTACTTTTACCAAATAAACCAACAACGATGGCTTATCCAACTTCACCCCGGAGTACACGCGGTTTCACCCTCGTGGAACTGCTGGTGGTGATCGCGATCATCGGTCTGTTGATCGCCCTGCTGCTGCCGGCGGTGCAAGCGGCGCGCGAGGCGGCGCGGCGCACGCAGTGCAAGAACAATCTCAAGCAGATCGGCGTGGCCGCGCAGAACTTTTATTCGTCGAACAACGTCTTTCCGGTGGGAGCGGAGTCAAAACAATGGCCCCAGGCGCCGACCAACGCCTGGACGTTCTATCGCTGGTCGTCGCTGGCTCATCTGACGCCCTTCCTGGAGCAAACCAACGCCCACAACGCCCTCGACCTGCTCGTTCCACTCTACGGCCTGGACTACGGCATCACGCCGCGCAACGCCTTTGGCGTGGCGCTGGTCGTGCCACTGTTTCTCTGTCCGAGCGACCGCGGAACCGTCGTCACCCCGCTTTTTGGCCCGACAAACTACGCCGGCTGCGCGGGCAGTGGCATCAACGGCGGCTCGCCGTTTAGCGCCGACGGTATGTTCTACGTGAACTCAACCACGCGGATGGCTGACATCACCGACGGCACGACGCACACGGCGATGTTCGCAGAGAGTATTTTAGGAACGCCGGACGGCAGCCCTCCCACGGGCGCGGCCGACTTGGATTATAAATTCACGCTGACCACGCCGCTGACCAACGCCGTCTGCGCCGGTTCACGGCAATGGAACGTTTCCGACGGCCGCGGGTTTGCCTGGGTCAGCGGAGAATTTCGCTGCACGCTTTATAACCACTATTATCAGCCAAACTCGCTCACGCCCGATTGCATCGCCTCGCAACTTGGCGGCGGGCTGCAAACGGAGTTCACGGCTTGGGGCTGGCGCGCGGCGCGCAGCCGGCATCCCGGCGGCGTATGCATGTTGGTAGCCGATGGCTCCGTGCAATTCGTATCGAACGATGTCGATTTCTATGTCTGGAAGACCTGGAGCACGCGCGGCGGCGGCGAGGCGATGCCGATTGCGCCGTGAATCAGGGTTCGGGCCAATTCAAGTGCTGATGCAAGAACGCGAACGTGCCCACGCCGTGAATCGTGTGCGGGCCGTCAAAAAACTCGATTGTCGTTCGCTCCGGTATTTTCAAATCCGAGAATAGGTGCCGCACCTTGGCGAACTCGTAGGCCACCCATTCGTCGGGCGCCACGCCGTCGTGGTGGCCGCGTTCCACCATGAATGGCCGCGGGCAAATCAAGCCCGCCATTTCGGCGTAGTTGAAGGTGTTGCCTAAATCGAACTCGAAGATTTCGTATTCCATCGTGCCGACGTAGCTGTAGGGCGAGCGGATTGACGTGTTTTTCCAAATCCATTCGTTGAAATCGGCCGAACAAATCGAAAGGCAATAGCGGTTGACCAACGCTGGAATGCGCATGGCCGACTTGCCGCCATAAGACAGGCCGTAAAATCCAATCCGCTTCGCATCGACCATCGGTAGCGAAGCCAGCCAATCGACAATCTGCTGATGCTGCGGCACGATGGTGGAAAACAGCGTCTTGCGCAACGGGTTGCTTTTGCGTTGCAACGTGCGAAAGCGGTCGTGAAAAATGTACGGGTTCTGTGGCGCGAACGTGATAAAACCGCGCTCGGCCAAACGAATGGCGAACTGGTTGTAAGCCGGGTTGTTGATTTTGGGATCGGCTACGTCTTGCGGCCGCCCCTCCAATCCATGCTGGCAAACCACCACCGGCCGCTGCTCACCCTGCGCGATGCCTTTCGGCACCAGCAAAATGCCGTAGGCGAAAACATCGGGAAAAACGTCCAGCATGACTTCGTAGCCGGTGTATTTGGCTTCGTCGTAAACTTTGCGGCTACGCGGATTGGGCGGCAGCCGGTCGATTTCAAAACGGCCGATCACTTCGTCGGCGAACATTTTGCGAAAAGGCTCGCTCGTTTCGCGCCAGTCATCGACCGACTTGCGGCTGGCCTTCGACCACAGCGCCCGCCGTGTGTATTCGCTTTCGCGCATCAGTTGCTGGGTGTATTCGGTCATTTCGTCGAGCTGACGCTTGAGACGCTGTTGCGGATCGAAGCCGGGGCGGTTGTAGGTGGGGGCGTGGCCGGGGTCGGCCGGTTCGGCGTCGGTCAACGACCGAAGCAGGTGAAACACGGATTGCTCATGGTCGTCACCCCCGCCGGTGCAGAATAAAAACGTCTCCGTGCTTTTCAAGCCATCGACCAGGGTGGCCGCCCGTGCGAACTCGTCTTTGACCGCATCGAAGCCAGGCGAAGACCATTTGCCGGGCGCTGCCCCGCCGCGGCCATCGCGAGGAGCGGGCGGGCCTTCGATCGTCGGGGAGCGGCCGAAGTCGACGATCAAAGCCCGCGGTCGAATCAAGCTGGCCAGTTCCGCATCGCCGAATTCATCGAGCAGCGCGAAGACATTGCGATAGATCGGTTCTTCCCAGACGCGCTCGCGCGGGCCGAAGTAGCCGGCCACACAGGTAGCGTCGATGCGCGTGTCGAGCGCGCCCGCGTACAGAGCCAGTAGCCCACCCTCGGCATAGCCAAACACGCCGATCTTGGCGTCCTCGCCTTTCGCTTCATTGCTGAACCAATCGACCAGCGCCAGAATCTTTTGCACTTCATAACCGATGATATGCCGGCCCATTTCAAACGCCTGGCGATAGATAAACTCGCGATGCGGTTGATTGGTCGGCCGCGCACCGCCGCCGGCAATGGAAAAGGTATCGGCGCGGTCAATGAGCATCGGCACCACCACGCGGCAGCCGCTTTCGGCCAAGCGCCGCGCGAATTGCCCGGCGGGATGAACGCCCGGCACGAGGCCCACGAGCATTTCCGGCGTTTGATCGGCGTCGGACACGGCCACCACGTTGGCCAGCGGCTTTTTTCCGGTCGGCACGAGCAGCAGCCCCTCGCCGGTCATGCCGCGCAGCACCGGCCAACGTACCGCGTAAACCTCATAGCCGTCACCGTGACCGACGAGCGCCTTTTGGGCCGTCGTTTCGATGTATTCCAGCGCGGTGATCGGTTCGCGCGGATCGAACGCGCCGATGATCTTGGCCAGGTGTTTGCGGTTTTCGGCGACCGACGCGTTGTACTTTTCGGCCGACGAAAGATCGCGTTTCCAATAACGATGGCGGTGCTCGACCGAGGCGTCGATTTGCTTGAGCAAGAAGCGGTCGATGCCTTGCACCATCAAGTCGGCCAGGTCGCCTTGGGTTTCCAACGGCTTGGTGTTGGCTAGCGGCTCGACGGCAAAGACGCCGGCCGCGGCGAGAAATGTCCAAAGTCCAACATTCAAAGTCCAAAGTCGAAACTGGCGGCGGAACGTCATGCCTGGCATCGCGGGGATTCTCCAAGGTGGGCTTACGGGCGGGTGATCGAAGGTCGATGCCGATTATACTCGACGAAAGGCGTCTGTACCTCCCTGAACTAGCGAAGTTTGTTCAACGGAGCAACGTGCCATCGACGTTCGAGATGCCGCGGCGCGAAGCCACGCTGGCGACGGCCCGCGCGGTAGAGCGGCGTAGCTCGGCCAGATGCGCCACCCAGCGACCACGCTCGGCGCCGAACAGTGGCGCGAGCACCTCTTCACCCAGACGCTCGGTAAACCGCGAGCCACCGACATGCCGCAGGTGATGGCCGTCGAGAAAATCGTCGGCATCGGCCACCCAGTCGCGGGCGTTGATCAACGGCACGTCAAACTCCTCGGTCAGTTTTTCAAGCTGGTCGTGAATGCGCCGCTCAAGGGCCGGAGGATACCAACTTTGAAAGCGCTTTGATTCCGGCATCCAGATCAGCGCCACGGCGACGCGCTCCGCGCGGCACCGCGCGAGCAGGTCGCGCTGGGCGCGGCAGGCGGCCGGGCAAATCTCAAATGTTTGCAGCCCTGAGCCAAAGTCGTTCCAGGCTCGCTCGACGGCCCACGCCCGCTCGGCGGCTGTCAGCGGCTGAGGATTGCGCAACCTCCAGCCCGAAGCATCAATCTGGCGATCACCGTCCAGACGGCTCCAGGGTGGCAGCATGTCGGGCAAAAGACGGCTGGCGATCGCCGCGCGGTGCGCATGACATGGCACAAACCAATCGCGCCACCAATCGTGGCGCATCTGCGTGCCGGGCAGCCCGTAGCGTTCCAGCAGATTCACTTCGCCTCTCCACAAACGATCGGCCGTGAAATAACCGGCCTCCTGTAAGACGCCGCCGCTGCCGCCCATCAGTATGGGAGCGACTTCAACAATCAGTAAATCGGGTTTGACGCCCGCCGCCAGCAGCCGATCGAAATGCAACAGATTGGCAACCGGTCCGGCTGCCGGGATGCCAAAGTTAAACAGCACCAGCGGTCGAGCAAATTGCCTGCTGAGTTGCGTTTCAAGCTCGCTGGCATTGAAGCCGTCCTGCACGCGCGAGCTGCCAAGCACCACAATGGTCCGTGGCCGCTTAGCGGAGTTGGCGCGGGGAATGAGTTGTGCCGCCCGGCAGGCATAGCGCGGATCGCGCAATTCAGGAAGCCACGTTTCAATCGCCAAGGCCAAGGCAAATTGGCCGGTGAGGAACAGGGCCAATGACCAAAGCACGTCGGCGCGCGAGCACCGGTTGAATCGCCGCGGTGATTTCATGCGTCAGAACTGGAAGTAGATAAAGGCGGTGTCGGAGCCGGGATTAAACAGCAAAGCTAGCGTGAACGTGGTGGCGTAGGCCAGTCCGCGCAGCGGAGATGGCAACGACATGAACGGGCGCCGCCAGCCGCCGTGTTCGGCCGCCAGGTGGGCCAGGTAAATGATCAGCGCCGGCAGCCAGAGCGCGGTCAACGACAAGACATGGCCGCCGCCCGCGTGCCGGGTAAACATGTGCCCCAACATCGAGAACCCGGTCGAGAGCGTCGGCGCGCGGAAGATTACCAACGTCAAACAAAAAGTGACAAAGGTGACGGCGACCCGCGCGGCCCGGCCGGGGTGCGAAACCAATAGCCGCTCCAGCCGCGGCCGTGCCTGGCAAAACCGCTGGAACACGCGATGCACGCTGACGAGCAGTCCCTGGATGACGCCAAACACGACGAAAGGCCATGCCGCGCCATGCCACAGGCCGCAAAGTGTAAAGCTGACAAGCAGGTTGCGATGGGTTTTCCATTCACCGGCCCGGCTGCCACCCAACGGTAAAAACACGTAGTCGCGCAGCCAGCTCGAAAGCGAGATGTGCCAACGTCGCCAAAGCTCGGCGATGTTCGGCGCCGCGTACGGTAAGTCGAAGTTCTTGGTCAGCTTGTACCCCAGCATGTGCGCCGAACCAATGGCCATGTCGGAATAGCCGGAAAAATCGCAGTAAACTTGCAACGCGTAGGCCAGTACGCCCGACCAATGGGCCAGGGTGTTAAAATGATCAGGGTCGGCGAACAATGGATCGGCAAATAGAGCCATGCGGTCGGCAATCACCAACTTCTTAAACAAACCGAGCAAGAAGAACTGCACGCCCAGGTTCTGTCGCGCCCAGTCCCAGCGCTTGCGGCGGCCGATTTGCGGAAGAAAATCACGCGCTCGCACAATGGGGCCC
>DASVGM010000147.1:0-7050 GCA_036379555.1 Pirellulales bacterium
GGCGGTGGCGGTTATCGCGCCGGCGAACGACGAACGGCCCTATCATGAGAATTTTGAGTTTTACGGCAGGCGTCTGACGGAGCTCGGCCAAGCCTTGGAGCCGCATGGCATTCAGTTGGCTGTCGGCTTCGATGCCTCGGAGGCCGCGCGGCACGGAAAAACCTACGAGTTCGTGCGCGATTTCGACGCATTGCTCGTCTTGCTGAGCACCGTTGGGGCGGAAAACGTGGGGCTTTGGCTCGACTTGTGGCAAATCTGGGCCTCTGGGGCGTCGGTGGAAAATGCGCTGCTGAAATTGGATCAGCTCAGTGTGGTTGCGGTTTCCCTTTCAGACGCCGATGAAGCGCAGCCCGACCCGCGGCATCCCGATTCTCATCGTTTGCCGGGCGAGCACGGCGTCATCGACTCGGTGGCCGTCCTTTCTCGGTTGGCCGAATTGCGATACGAAGGCCCGGTGACGCCCATACCCGGCAGCAATCTTTCTGGACTGCGTCGCGAGCAAATCGTGAAGTTGGCCGGTGAAAAGCTCGACTCCGTCTGGAAGGCGGCGGGCATCACCTCGAACACGAAGGCCCCTGCGCGAATGGCCGCGGCGGCTGGCGGGGTGTAGAAGTGGTTGAAATTGCATAATTCGCCGCCCCCTTAAGCGCCATGCCCATCGCCGCTCTCATCCGACTCGCCGAACGCTATCCCGTTATCGTCGCGGTCGAATTGGCGGCGATCGTCGTCACGCTTTCGTGGTGGTCGGGCGGCAGTATCGACCTGCTCACGATGGATGGCCGCACTTGGCAGGGGGAGTTTTGGCGGCCGTTCAGTTCGGCGTTGCCACATGTCAACATCCTGCACCTGGTGTTTAACCTTTGGTGGGTCGCAATTCTGGGCGCACGCACGGAAGAAGCGTTCGGCTCTCTCATCACCCTATTTTGGCTATTGATTTTTGCTGGCGGCTCGATGGTTGCCGAATATGATCTGGCCGATGGCGGCGTCGGGCTCTCGGGCGCGGGTTACGCGCTATTCGGCTTTTTATGGGCTCTTTCAAAACGCGACTGGCGCTTTCGCGACGCGATCACTCCTCAGACGACGCAACTTTTCATCGGCTGGTTTTTTTTCTGTATCGCCATGACCTACACCGGCCTGATGCCGGTGGCCAACGTGGCGCACGGCGCGGGCGCCGGCTTGGGCGCGCTGGGTGGGCTGGTCATGTCGCCGCCCCAAGGTTATCGGCGCTCGATCGCGGCCGCCACGCTGACGGTCGCTCTGGCGGCCATCTTCGCCACCGGGGCTTTTGCGCGTTCCTACGTGAACATGACCGGCTCGGCCGGCTGGGAGTTGGCGAAAAAGGCGTTTGACGCGGCCGGTCGCGGCGACAATCAGGCGGCGACCGCTTATCTGGAACGCGCCGTTCGCCTGCGGCGCGTGCATGGCGGCTGGTTTCATAATCTCGGCGTCGCCTACCTGAATCTCGGCCGTCCGCGCGACGCCGCCCGTGCCTTTCGCCGGGCCGCTCAGCTCGACCTGGAGCACGCCGAAGACGCGGAGACCGCCGATTTGCTGGAGGCAGGATCGTCGGTGAACATTGAGGAGTAATTCCGCATGCAGTTCAGAGAAGAAATTCGCAGAAGCTTCAAGCCATGAATAAGCGCCTTGTCACCGTCAGCAAATTCCTCAGCAAGTATCTGCGGCATGAGCCGGAAGCGCTCGGCCTGGTCCTGGAACCGGGCGGCTGGGTTCCTGTCGACGACTTGCTGGCCGGCGCTGCCAGAATTGGCTTTTCGATTACCACCGAGGAACTGAACCAAGTCATCGCCGAAAACGACAAACAGCGGTTCGCGTTCGATGAGACCGGCTCAAAGGTCCGAGCGAATCAAGGGCACTCGGCCGAGGTGGACCTCCAACTCAACGAAGTTGAGCCGCCTGAGCGGCTTTATCATGGCACCGTTGCCAAGTTCGTCGCTGCGATCCTCGTCGAGGGCCTGCAAAAAATGAACCGCCATGACGTTCACTTGTCGAAGGATGTTCAAACGGCAGCCAAAGTCGGTGAACGACGAGGCAAACCCGTCATTCTGGTGATCGAGTCAGGAAGAATGGCGGCCAACGGCTATAAGTTCCGGCTGTCGGCGAATGGCGTTTGGCTGACCGATCACGTCCCGCCGCAGTACATTCGCTTGCTTGGGGAAGAAGATGTTTAAGTGGCTAACGCACCGGCCTTTTCTCCACCTATTTCGCCCCGCCGGTGATGTTTCGACGCGCGGTTAAGCTTGACAATCGACTCGCGCAAACGAGACTTCAAGGTGCCCAACGGTATGCCCAGACGCCGCGCGGCGTCGTTGTACTTCAGATCGTGGAAATAGACGAGATCGAGCGCCTCACGCAGCCGCGGCGGCAAGTCGGCTACCGCTTCGCGCAACCATTGCCGCTGCTCTTGCTTCTGGGCGTGCTCGGCGGGATTCTCCTCCTCACTGGCGGCGAATTGGCGTAGGTTGACGCCATCGTCGTCGCCATGTTCGGCGTCGAGGCTGACGGCGGGCCGGCGCGCGGCATAGCGCAAGGCGTCAATGGCCAGCCGGGTGGCGATCGCATAGAGCCACGACCGCAGCCGCTGTCCCGGCTGAAAATCATACCGGTGCTGATAAAGCCGCAGGAACGCGGCTTGAAAAACTTCTTCCGCGCGGCCCGCGTCGTGCAAGTATCGCCAAAGATAGTGGAACAATTCGCTCTCGTACCTTTCCACCAATTCGCGGAAGGCGTCTTCATTGCCCGTGTCGCGGTATTCAAGGAGCAGAGCCTCGTCAGTCGGCGGCTCCAGCCGTGGTTCCATAGTTGTCGTCATCGCCTTACCATCCGTTTACAGAGTTGAGCGGTATGCAGAGGCCATCGAAAAACTCGCCGAGGGGCGGGCCGCCGGCCCGTCTGAAAGCACAAGACGGCTCGGCGAGCCGCCCCACGATTCACCTCTCAGCAAGGCACAGAAGGCAGTTTTCATGCCGAGTTCTGAAAAACGTGAAAAAGCTGTCTTTTTCGATCGTTTGCCGGCGTGACGGTAGTAATGCTCGCACACCGCGCCCGCCGCCGCACACCGTTTTTTTCAACCACCCGCTGCAATGCTAAACCCGCCCCAGGGAATCTGCGCCTAACGTCAGAAGATGAAGCTCTTGACCCAGATCAGCCAGTGCTTCGGCGTCGCCCGTCACGGCGGTTGTCGCGTTCGTTGCCAGCCGGGCCAGGGCAAAGTCATTTCCGCGTGGCCGAAATAGAATCATCACTTCCCGCCGCCTGCACCAAAGCGATGGCGGCCAGCGTCAGGTGCGGGTAATACGACGTGCCGGGCGCAATCAAGTTAGCGACGCTCTCCGCGGCGCCGCCGGTCAGATACACCAGCGGCCGCCCGCCGCAAGCTGCGGACAGCTCCTCAACCAGGCGGCGAATGCCGCCCACCGCGCCCCAGAACAGGCCCGACCGCATCGCCGACTCCGTGCCGGCGCCCAGCGCGGCGGGCGGATCGCTCAACGACACCATCTCAATCAAGGGCAAGAGATCGGTGAACTCATGCAAGGCCCGGGCGGACATGCCAATGCCAGGCATGATCGCCCCGCCGACAAAGGCTCCCGCGGCCGAGACCAGGTCGACGGTGATGGCGCTGCCCAGATCGACGATGATGCCGGGCTGGCCCGACGGACGCAGGCGGTTGATCGCCACGGCGTCGAGCAAGCGATCAATGCCCACCATGTCGGGCCGCGGCAGTGAGACGGTCAAAGGCAAATCTCCCGACGAGAGCAGCACGAGCTTCCGCGCGCCGGCCGCCCGCAACCAATCGAGCAGTTTCGAGGCGTACGTGCGTTCCACACTGCCCAACCACCAGGCGATTTGGTCGGGAAGATGCGGGGCCAACCAGGTGGAGAAGCCGGCCAGGCCGTCGGCATCGGGCAAAAAGCTGAAAGTGCGGTTCGGCCGCGGCAACTCGCCCGGCGGTGTGGCGGCGACCTCCGCTTTTGCGAACAGCCCCACCTTGATGCGGCTATTGCCAATATCGACGGCCGCCATTGTGTCGTCAACGGCGTCAGCCATGAGACGCCGCCATTCGTTCATCCAGGTGCCGCGCCACGGCAATCAGTAGCTTATCGATGCCCGCGCCCGTCACCGCGGAAACCGCCAGCACCTCGCGGCCGAGATCGTCGGCCAGCCGCCGCCGGACCTCGTCGGCGGCGGGCAATTCGGCTTTGCTCACCACCACGATCTCCGGCCGCTCGACCAAGGCGGCGTTGTACAGCCGCAACTCTTCGCGGATGACGTGATAATTCGCCAGTGGCGCGCTGCCATCGGCCGGCTCCGGCTCAACCAGATGAACCAAGATGCCCGCTCGTTCGATATGCCGCAGAAACTCATGGCCCAACCCCAAGCCGGCATGGGCGCCTTCGATCAGCCCCGGAATGTCGGCCAGCACGAACGATCGCTCAAAGTGGATTTGCACCAACCCCAAATTCGGATACTTCGTGGTAAAGGGGTAAGCGGCGATTTCCGGCCGCGCGCGTGAGAGCCGGCTCAAGAGCGTACTTTTGCCGGCGTTGGGTTTGCCGATCAAACCCACGTCGGCGATCACCTTGAGCTCCAGCACCAACTGCCGGGCCTCGCCGGCTTCGCCGGGCGTCGCTTCACGCGGGGCGCGATTGACCGACGTTTTGAAGTGGTGGTTTCCCCGGCCGCCCGATCCGCCCCGTCCCGCGACAACCTGATCGCCCACCTGGGCAAGGTCTTTAAGCACGAAACCGCCGACGGCATCGTAAACGACCGTGCCCGGCGGAACGCGAATGACCAGATCATGGGCACCGCGACCGTGGCAATTTGACCCGCGGCCGCCCTGTCCACTTTCGGCCTTCCAATGCCGGCGTTGCGAGAGGGCCGCCAAGCTATCCACACCGGACTCGGCCAGCAGAATGACGCTGCCGCCGTCGCCGCCATCGCCGCCATCGGGTCCGCCGCGAGGTACGTATTTTTCACGCCGGAAACTGACGCAGCCGTCACCCCCTTTGCCGCCCTGTACCTGAATGGCAACGCGATCGACAAACATGATTGGTGCCGGCGCCTGCGCGCGTGAAGGACGCGCTACCGCTCGCCGACAATGTTCACACGACGGCCTTCGCGATCAAACTTGACGTAACCGTCAACCAGCGCGAACAGCGTAAAATCACTTCCCTGGCCGACGCCCTTGCCTGGGAAAAAGCGGTTTCCCACCTGCCGTATCAGGATGTTGCCCGCCCACACTTGCTCGCCGCCAAATTTCTTCACGCCGCGCCGCTGCGCGTTGGAATCGCGACCGTTGCGGCTGCTGCCTTGTCCTTTTTTATGTGCCATGTCGTTTGTGGTTGTTTTGTTTTAGACCGTGAAGGAACGGAGTTCACGCTACCGAATCCCACTTTTTAGCGATAAATCCAGGAGTAGTCAACCTGCTCCTCCGGTTTCAGGTCAAAACGCTCGATGCCGGGGTGCTCGCGGTAGCCGTAGCGAAACTCGCTTTCGTGTTCATAAAACTTGTCGCTGGGACGCCAGAAATTCAGCCGCAGCGTCTTTTGCAGCAACTTGCGCCCGGTGCCGATCGGATCGCCCTTTTTGTACACATACTGGTCGGCGTCCTTCGCGTCAATCCACTGATAGGAATTGGTCAGGCCCTGAATATAGATCGAAAAATGGTCGGTCGTGGGATCAATGTCTTCCCAGGTTGCCACGCCCCAGAGCCCCAAATCCTGGCCCGCCGGGCTGGGCGGAATTGCACGCTCCATTTCCACGGTGGTTAACAGTCGCGAGGGGGCCTCGGGCAACAATGCCTTGGCGTTCAGCAAACGGCGGCCGGCGTCTTCGCGCTTTTCGATCACCGGCAACGCGACCGGGATGATTCGGTCAGGGTAGACTTTGCCGCTGTCCCAGCTTTCCAGCCAGATTCGCGGAGCGAACTCAATCGGTTCCTCCGAGTCGACGATTTCGGCCTTGATTTCGCCCTCGCCGGTCACCGAGCGGGTGACGAGCTTGCCGGTGTTTTTCACGCGGTAAAGCAGATACCAAATCAGTTTGCGGTCAAAGCGACCGTCGGTGGCCGGCACGTCAACCCACACCATGCGCATGGGTTTGAAGCTCAGTTCCAGGCACCAGATATTGCGCGAGAACACCGTGTCTTTCGCGGGCGAACGGCCCTGAGAGAACGGCCGCTCGCCAAATTCAGGATCGGCGGCCAGAACCTCCACCATGTCGTGACGGCTGAAGGTATCGCCGGCCTGCAAATCGGGCGTGATGACCGTCTCCACACCCGGCGCCGCGGCACGGAAACGGCCCGCCGGCGCCGCGGCTTTTTTCGCCGCCTTCCCCTGCACCGCGAAAGCCGGTTGGGCGGGCGAAATTGCCAATATGGCACAGCAGAAACAAGCGGCAACGGAAAAGCGAAACATGGCTGACTTCGACGAGTGACGGAATTGGGCGATACTACAAGTTTAAGCCGGCGCAACGGCGGAAACAAGCAAAATGGCGGCGCCGACGGCCAGGCTGGCGGCGATGGCTTCATAGGTTTCGCCCTCGAACATGGCTCGTTCGTAAATCCGGCAGTTTCGCCGGCTGGGCCGGCGCGTCGGGCGGACTTTTTCTCCGGCCGTCGCCGGCGGTTGGGGGTTGGGGGGATATTGGAAAGGGGCAATCAGTACCGTCTCAGAGGCCATCCGAAAACTCGCCGTGGGGCGGGCCGCCGGCCCGTCTGGAAGCGAAAGCTGGCGCGGCGAGCCGCCGCACGATACGCCGCCGCGCCTATTTCCGAGTTCTATCAGACGGTTGGCTTGGCGTGTCGTCGTTGTTTCCCTAATTGCTTGCAATCAAATAGAGGCATACGTATACTTGATCGCATGTACCGTTTTTACTGGCGTTCCCGAAACGAAGCTTCGATCGACTGAGCGGCGAAACCCGCCCCAGGCGCAGCTTGGCCTGCGCAAAATGCCCGATTTTGACACGATAACGAGCTGAAATTCCATACCGGATTTGTTCCGCACCGCCACCGCCGGGCTTGCCCCGGTGGAA
>DASVGM010000148.1:0-4030 GCA_036379555.1 Pirellulales bacterium
GTTGGCGCAGATGGCGGGAAAGGCCATGATCCCGCCGCACTTTTTTTGCGTCCGCCCCGTTGGCAGCTTCGCAACGCTCAAATTCATGCTTAACGGCAG
Organism: Pirellulales bacterium; assembly: GCA_036379555.1. Taxonomy (GTDB): domain Bacteria; phylum Planctomycetota; class Planctomycetia; order Pirellulales; family JAICIG01; genus DASSFG01. Next base: position 100 of record DASVGM010000148.1, read on the forward strand.
CGATGACGTGAAAGCGAACACCAGGGCCAGCAGCAATAGCCATGTCGCGCGTGTAAGCGTACCCGCGACGGCGCCCGACCGGCATTGGCGCGCGGCGATCGGCTCTGCGGTTGTCATCATGGCTGCCGCCCCTCGGGATCTGAGCGGTTCGGATTCGAGGAATACAGGCACGTCGCTGGTCGAGATGCCCGCCAGATCCAGCCGCCGACCAAGGCGGTCGCGAATACCGTTGCGACGAATAGATACCAGGTTGCTCTGCCACGGGCAGCCGGTACAGCCCCGATGAGCACGTACCCGGACCACGACCGCGAAAACTCGTTTATGGGGATGACGCGTTCGACAAGCGAACTTGGATCGATGCAGTGGAGCTGCGCCCGCCCATCGGCGTTTGGCGGCCTAAAACCAGTCACAAGATAAAAATGTCCGATACCGCCATTCGGAGACGTTTGGTCGTCGTGGTGGGTGATTACGGGCATTTGCGCGGTAGCCAGTGATTCGGGTGTTGCCTTGGCGCATTCGCTCGGCACGCCAAGTGAGTCGGCCGAGCGCTTCAATTGAAGCAGGCTGCAACCGCGGCGCGATACTGGCGTTACGCGGTAGACATCGGAGAGTTGGCCCGTCCAGCCGCGCAGTTTCGCGAACATATACAGCGCATTTGGCCCGCAACGTACCACGTTGCGCCACTCCCCGTCCCGCACCGGATACGCCATATTCGATTTATCCGCAAGCTTCAATGAGGCACGGGGCCGTTCTCCCGCGAGCTGACACGCGGCGCAGACTGCCCAGAGGGCGGCTAAGGATTTCATGAACGCGTCAATCAGGTTGACCATTGCAACACATCAGTTCCATTCGGAAGGGATCGCGCTAGCGACAACCGGCGTAGATCTCAGAGAAAACAAGAAATGGGGCGAGTGAGTCGGCGAGTCGCAGCGCCCCCGCGAAAACATGGGAGCGACGGGCAAGGCGCGCTGCATACCTTGCTTAACTACTGGCCCGACGCGCAGCGGGGTAGGTTATCCCAGGTTCCGCACATTCCTCCACCGACACCTTGGCTGACACAGCCGACCGTGTCTGGCGTCGGCTTATAGTTGTTTTTACCGCCACTGGGCAGTAGCGTGTTGTAGATACTACCCTGTGGATTGCAGACGGCACCACCGTCTTCCCCGCCTTGACATCCGGGCCCCACATATTGAATAGCGGGACATTTACCCGTTTGGCTTTGCCCGCCGAAGACTTCGCAGGCCTCGCCAGCCGATACGATCGTTATAGCGCCCCCACTGTCAGCGCGTCCCGCGTAGATGAACAACCCGAGAGCCGCCATAGCCGCCAATGACAGTAGCCGATAACGCATAATCACATTCCTTTCAATACTACTAATAACTGAGAGGTGCCCGTAGGACCGGAGCTTGCCGAACGCTCCGCAGAGCATCATTTTTCGATAGGTTTGATCTGACTGCACGCACGTTTGCGTGCTTCTATAAACTATATTGTGTCGGGTGTGACAGAATCGCGAGAAAACTTCAGGCCCCCCCCCCGCCGCGTTGTCATCATAACGCCTTTCCGCTTTCGCTTTCGCGAAGTATTCGCGAATCTCTGCCGCCGCGCGATGGAGCTCCTGACGAACGGCTGCGGGCGTCATCGCGAACCAGTCGGCAAGCTCGCGACTCGTTGGCGGTTCGCCAGCGCACCCATAGCGCGCGAAGAGAAGCTCGCGGCGACGGTCGCTCATCGCCGCCAGGCACTCGCGCGCGATGGCCAGCCGACGGCATTTGCGCCGTAGTTTAATGCCGGTGTCGCCGTCGCCGTCATCGCGCTCGTCGCCGCCATCCTCATCGTCGCCGGCCTCCGCCGGCGCGCCAAGCCGAGCTTCCAGCAGGTCAATATCCCACTCGCGCCGATGCCGACGTAGACGCTCGCGCTTCGCGAGTTCTTTGGCCTTGTTGAACGCGATGCCGGCAAACCAAGACGGCACAGCTCCCTTCGAGGTGTTGTATCTCGCGCGGCTGCCGAGAAACGCCAGCCGCGTTTCTTGCAGCAAGTCGGGCAAGTCGGCGGACAGAATCAGCCCAGGGAACCGGCGCAAAATGCGCCGGGAAACACCCGGCCAAACGTCGGTTTCGAGGTCGTGTAGCACCGTTTCGTCGCCGGCCAACAGCCGGTACGCGAGATCGTTTTGGTCGAGAGACATACTTCTCACCTGCAGCCCCACGACCGGTCGATGCCGGTCGCGGCGGCCCCGTTGCGCGTGAGGCCCGCGGCCTCGCGCTCACCAATTCGTTTCGTAAACGCGCACATTGGTCAGGCCCCGCGGCCTGACGCCCGATCTCGTTCTGTTCGTAAAACATAAAAGTCAAAATCGCTATGGCACCGAGGCCGCTTCTCCCTGAGCCTTGGTGCTGAGCCAGGTGTAAAGCATGTAATCAATGTTGTCGTTGATGAACCGCACGGAGCCGTCGGCCAGGCAAAAGTTGGCGCCGCCGGGATGCCGGCTGCGAAAGGTCATCACGTTCCACCAGTTGGCCGGCTGCGGCGGATTGAAAAAGTAGTTCAACTGCCCGTTGCAACTCGCCCAGTCGCCGTTGGCGTAAAACGCCGCCGACGCCGCGTTTTGCTCCGCCACGTCTTCACCCAGCAGAAACGTGTTGCTCGTGCCGTCGAGCACCATCGCCAGCCGCTGCGGCTCCTCGTAGGTGACACGGTAAATCAGCCCGCTGCAGCCGCCGTTGATGTGGCAGTCGGGCATGCGGCCGGGGTGAACGCTGCGGTTGCCGCCCACGCGGCTGTCGCCCAGCACGCCCTTGTAGCTCGTCACCGCCACCTCCTTGCCCTGCCATTCCAGGTCGATCTTATACAGGCGATAAGCCGAGGGGTCGGAAGGGCAGTGCAGCAGCGGCAATTCGACTTTCATCAATTGCTGGCAGGCGGGACTCATCAGCCCGCCGCCCGAAAAAAAATCGCCCTCAAAACAAGGCTGAAATTGCAAATAGAGCGGTTGCTGCTCGATTTCGGGCAAGATGCTGACAATCCAGCCTTTGCCGTTGCGTTGCGGGGCGGGGTTGGGGCCTTGCTTGAACGGCCCGACGTTGACCGGCAGAAACCCGGCCAGTTCGTGATATTGCTGAATCGCCGCGCCAAGCTGCCTGAGATGATTGACGCACTGGCCGCGGCGCGCCGACTCGCGGGCCGCTTGCACGGCCGGCAGCAACAGCGCCACCAGCAGGCCAATGATGGCGATGACCACCAGTAACTCGACGATGGTCAAGCCGGGCCGGCGGTCGCCGGCCATGCGCAGACGCGAAACGCTTTCCATACAGCCACCTCGGAATTGGAACGCGATTGATCGAAATGCCGCCCGCCGCCCCCTACGATCGCGAGAGAGACAGACGCCTGCGATTAGACCCCCCGCGCCGGGCGTTGTCAACAATCTTTTTTTTGCCGGGCGGCTGCGGCCGCGAACCGGCAGACGGGTCGCGTGTCCGTAGGGTGGGCATTGCCCACCATGAATTCAAGGTGGACAATACGCTATTATATTGGCCGCGGCCGAAATGGAGAGAACGCTCGTCGTGGGGCGACCTTCCAGGTCGTCACGGAGGCGACTACGCTTCGACTCGACCGGAGGATGGGCCTCCTGGCCTGCGCAAAACGCCCGACTTTGATATGATAACGAACTGAGAGGCTATCCGAAAACTCGGATTTCGCCGTGGCAGGGTATCGTGGGGCGGCTCGCTGAGCCGTCTTTCGCTTCCAGACGGGCCGGCGGCCCGCCCCACGGCGAGTTTTCGGATAGCCTCTGAGATTCCATATCGTATTTGTTCCGCACCGTCACCGCCGGGCTTGCCCCGGTGGAGCAGTGATTGACCGCTAGAAACGGCGGCAGGCGGCGCCGCCCCTCCTCTTTTTCGCGTGGCGTCCGCTGCCAAAGGCAGCGGAC
>DASVGM010000149.1:0-5625 GCA_036379555.1 Pirellulales bacterium
GCCTCCTGGCCCGTCACCCTGGCTGGTGACGGGCCAGGAGGCCCATCCTCCCCGAGCACATGAAAGCGTCTCATTCCTGCCCGCGTGCGGTATAAGCCCAAGCGCACGTCCATGTTCTAATGATCGGCAAAGATTCGCCGCTGCTATTCCGGCTCGCTCGCATCGCTCTCCTCACCGGGCAATTGCTGCTGGCGCAGGTAGCGAGGCAGCACGGTGCCGCGTTGCAAGTGCGGGGCGGCGGCGTGATCGCCGGGTATCAACGTCAGCCCGGCCATGCTGCCGCGAATGGCCACTCCCTGACCAATAAACGACGGGCCCGCGATCGGACCCAGCGACCAAACATGATTCAACTCGCGGTCGCGCTCGGGCGTATAGGGCACCCAGATATCGCCATTGTAGAACGACCACTCTTCATCCAGCGTAAAAAACCACCAACGACCGTTGTGAAACTGGTATCGCCACTGGTTGGCGGGGTTTCCTTGCGGCCTAAGCTGAGACGCGGGGCCCCAGTATAAGATGTACGGCCCGGCCGGCGCGTCGTTGCCCGGCGTCGCTCGCGTGCCGGGAATGTCTTGCCCATACGCGCTGCCGCTCACGGCCAGCACGATCGCCACAATCAACGTATTCGATAAGCTCCGCATGATCGTTCCCCAAGTGATGTCTGGAAGATAGTCGCCCTCAACGCGCCTCACAAAACGACCGCGTTTGCGGAGGATGGGCTTCCTAGCCCGTCCAGTGGCCTGGTGCCGGGGTAAGATGCCCCTCCTCCGCTGACGGACGTATCAAGTTTCGTTAGGCGCTCATAAAATAATTATAGAACAACCTTCGGAGCAGGGGCCTGCTGGCCAGTCAGCATTTACGGTGACGGGCCGGGAAGCCCATCCTCCGCTGCGCAAACGAGTCGTTACGCGCCGCGAGCCGTTGATGCCAGTTTTGTTCCGCCCCGATCCGGGCAAGCCGGCTTACCCCGATTGTCGCGCGATGAAGGTTTGATGCCACTTGTAGACGGCGAACGTGAAACTCCCTCGGGCAAGCCGAGGGCATCGTCCACTACCGTCGCTGAACATTGAATTGTCGCATGGCGGCCATCCGAAAACTCGCCGTGGGGCGGGCCGCCGGCCCGTCTGGACGCAAAAGACGGCTCGGCGAGCCGCCCCACGATACGCTGCCGCGGCGCTACGTGATTCCCGCCGTCGCCACCGCGAGCGTTTCTTCGACGATCGCCAGACGCAACACGTAAGCGGCGCGCAAGAGCGCGACGGCGGCCGCCGCGCGCTCGCCCACGTCAATCGCTTGAGGGGCCACGCGGAGCTTTGTAACCAGCGCGGCGACGGCCGCGGCAACCGCTTCCAGCCCAAGCCCCTCCAACCGCGCGGCCGCCTGTTCCAAGGGCTGCACGTCGCGACGCACCGACGTGCCCGACTCCGCCACGCGTTCCAGTTCGGCTTCGATGCCCGACAGAAAAACGCCCAACGGCGTCGTAGTGCCGGCAATGAACACCTCATCCATCGGCGGCTCATCGAGCGGTGACTCCTCTTGCTCACGCACCGCGGCCGCCGGCGGCGATTGGAGCGGCGAATTCGCGGCGGCCGGCGATGCGGACACCGCCGCGTCGAGCGTGAGATTGATGACGCCGCCCTCGCGCCAGAGCGAAATCGGCTTGACCGAAAGTTTGCCGCCGCCCAACTGCAATCGGCCTAAGACGCCGATCGTGCCCGCCGCGTCGTGTTGTTCTAAAATCCGTACCGCCGAGGCCGTTTCGGCCGTGAAGGGAAGCACGAGCGGCAAAGGCCGCTGTTGTTCATCGAGCACCAGGCGGACCAACTCCTGACGCAACTCATCGTACTGACCAGGCAGCCAGAGCGTCGGTCGGAGCAAGACAAGCTCGTCTTGCTCGTTCCGCTCGGCCAGGCCGCCGCCAAAGAGCCTGCGCGCCTGCGCGCCGATTTGCGACCAATCGCCACTGCCGGGAACCTGCCGCGGGTCGCTTTCACCGATCAAGGTGGCGCTGGTGCGCGCGCGGCCCGAAAGGCGGCCGGCGGGGTTTCGCCAGGCAGCGGTGAGTTGCAGGCGGCTGTGGCTGGCGAGTTTGGGCGACGGGCAGCCATCCCAGGGGCCATACTCGTTGTAACGCCGCTGTGGATCGAACGCCCAGACGTTTAGCGGCCGCGCGTCGCTCCAACTGCACCAGTTGCCCAGCGATTCGTCCCAGAAAAAGACCGTGAGGCCCGCGTAGCCGGCCTTCAGCCACCGCTCGGCGCCCAAGCCCGCGAGTGAGAGATGACCAACCTGCTCGTAGCTGGTGCGATGCCGGCCGACCAGTCCGGGCTTGGGCGCGGCCAAAGCCGCCGCCAAGGCCGCCACGCGCGCCGACCATTCCAACAGCGCGGCGGCGCTCGATTGGGCGTCGCGCCGCAGCGCGCGGGCGACGTGTTCGGCCAGCACGGTCAACCAACGCTCCAGCCGCGGCAACTGTACGCCATGGCAAGAAACGGCCAAGGTCTGCAAGCGCTGGCCGCTGGCGGCCGACAGTCGGGCCAACCCCACGCTCAACATCTCCGTCAACACCGCCCGCACCGAGGCCAACACCTCCTCGCGTGAGCGAGGCGTTTCCGCGGCGGCGGGCAGAATGGCCTCTGCCACGGCGATGGTGCGACTTCCCCGAGCGACTTGCCAAGCCAACACCGCCGCCACGCGGTGAACGCAAACATCCGGCGACTGGCATGAACAGATCAGCCCGGCCAGGCCCGCGCCGGGCACCAGCCGGCAAGAGATGTTCCAGGAGGGGAAACGCGCGACAAGCAGACCGCCGGCGTCCAATTCGACCTTCAAGCCTTCAGTCAACGCCTTGGTGGCGCGGCGCAAGAGCGGCTTGCCCGACCAACGCCGCAAAGCGTCGTCGTCGAGGCCATCGAGCGGATCGACGGCCGCCTCGGCAGGCGAGGCGGGGGTGGCGATGGACGCGGCCGACGCCTCACGCAAAAAGACAAGGGCGCCGAGCACATGTCGGCAAATGCCGGCGGCCGGGCAAGTGCAATCGGCCTGCAGCGGGTTCGCCGGAACGGTGACGTTTTCGCCGCCGACACGCACTTGAATCGAGTCGCCGGTGTCGGGCCGCTCTGGCAGGATTTCCGCCGGCAACTGTTCCAGGTCTTTGCGGGCACGCCGCAGCAGTCCTTTGTTGGCCAGCGCGGCCAGGGCGTCGTCGTCGAGGGCGGCCAGCGCGTCGCGCAGGCGCGTCAGGAGAGGACCGTACTCAGCCATTGGGCAAGCCTTTGAGGTGTGAGCGCGGCGACTTCGGCCCCGGCGGCCACGCAGCGCTCGGCCATTTGCCGATCGTAACAAGGCTGGGCCGTCTGGTCGAGCGCGGCCAGGCCGAGCACGCGCGCGCCCGACTCGCGCAAACGCTTGATCGAGGCCAGCATCGCGTCGGGCGGGCCGCCTTCACAAAAATCAGTGACGACGATCACGATCGTGCGGCTGGGGTGTCGAACCAGGGTTTCGCAATGGCTCAGCGCCCCGCCGATGTTGGTGCCGCCGCCCAACTGCACCGACATCAACAGCTCGGTCGGGTCGTCAACCTGGTCGGAAAAATCGACGATCGCCGTGTCGAAGGCCAGCAGATTGACGCGCAGCGACGGCAGGCCCTTGAAAATGCCGGCCATGACGGCGCTGTAGATCACCGAATCGAGCATCGAACCGCTGCAATCGACCGCCATGATAATGTGCCAGGGAAGATGGTGCTCGACGCGCGAGAAAAAGTGCAGCGTTTCCAGCACAAGCTGGCGGCGGTCCTTGTTGTAATGCTTGAGGTTGGCCTTGATGGTGCGGCGGAAGTCGAGATTCTTAAACACCTTCAGCCGGCTGCGGCGTTGTTTGTTGAGCTTGCCCCAAAGTTGCTGACGAACCTCCTTGGCCAGCTTTCGCCGCAGGTCTTCCACCACCTGACGCACGATGCGTCTGGCGACTTCCAGCACCTCGCCCTGCATCAGTCCCTTGAAGGAGAGCACCGTTTTGAGCAACTCATAGCTTGGCTCCAGCTTATTGAGCACTTCGGGATCGGTGACCAGCTCGGTCATGCCGTAACGGTCGAGCGCGTGGCGCTGGATGATTTCGGCCGTGTCGGCGGGAAACAGCTCGCGAACTTCGCGAATCCAATCGGGAACGGTGAAGACACTCTCTTCGTCGCCGCCGGCGCGCGAGTCGCCCTCACCGCGAACGCCGCGCGAGCGGTATTCGCGGCCATAGAGATAATCAAGCACGCGGTCCATCTGGTCATAGCGAGACTGGTCGCCGCCGCCCGTGCCTTCTCCGCCGCGGCCTTTGCCTGACGGGCGTTGGCCTTTACCGCCGCCCTGACCGCGACGGTCCTGCCCTTCGCCCGGCATGCCTTTTCCACCGCCGAAGCCCGACGGCAGCCGCGGCTCCGCGAAGCGGCCCAGCACCAGGCGCCAGCGGAGAAGTTCGGGCGAAGGGTTGGGTGTGTCGTGATCTGGCGTCATCAAATGATCTTATTCCCTCAGGCACCGAACCGCCAAGCCAACGCCGATAAAACCCCACACGGCACTATAGTGCAGGACGGCGCCGTGGCCGGATTGCTGGAAACGATCAGCGTTGACAGTCGCTACGAATTTATCCTTAATCCTCCGATTCCGGGCCACGCGATCACCTGCCAGTTTTCGGAGGGCTTGCTGCCGGAAGTCCGCAAGGCGCTCAAGCGAAACGTGACGGTTCGTCCGCTCGCTGCGCCATGACTAACAACGGCAAGCCGATCTACTGCTGGGACGGTTCAGTGTTTCTCGCCTGGATTCGCGGACCTACTGAACACCCAGCGCGGAGCGGATGCCGTCGTCTAGCCGCTTTTGCATAGCCCCCGAAATTCTTCCCAGAACCTGGTGGACCCGGTCGGCATCGATTGTGGCCAACAAAAGACAGGAGATGACGGAATTGTTCAACAGTCCTGTCGCTTGTCCCTCTGGCGTAGTGACGTCAATGTAGAGACACGCCGGGTCGTTGGCCATGCTGACATTCTTCGTCACTTCAGCGACGACGACTGTTCGGAGACGCTGGTTATAGCTGTCGGCTTGTAGGACGACAGCCGGTCGCTTTTTGCCACGCACTCCAGAGGGATGCGGAAATCTCACCAGCACGACGTCGCCACGGATCATGTTCTTCACACCTCGTCGTACTCATCCATCTCTTCCCAACCCGCATGTTTGCCGGCGTCCCAGGCAAGCATGTCTCGCTCCTCGGCCGTCCAGGGGCTATCATCGTAGTCGCCGGAAAGCAACTGTTCGTACAGATCCTTCCGAATCAAGACGTAGGTTGTCCGCGTATGAGGATCGATCAAGGTCGGCGGTACGCCCGGGCGAAAAGCGACCGCCTCAAGCTGTTGCGCAGTCAATTCTATCATGGCATCTCCTGTAAGATGGATTGTATCTGCGACGAGACAAAAAACACAAGGCGGCGCCAGTTCTTGCTGCAATTCCGCCACGATCGGGGCTTGCCCCAATACCGTTGAATTAAGGGACGCCGCCAAGCCGTTATCGCACAATCTGGGAAACCTGGATATGAGCAGGTAACGCCTTTTGTCATCCGTTGGCCCTTAATTCAACGGTATTGGGG
>DASVGM010000150.1:0-7616 GCA_036379555.1 Pirellulales bacterium
TCCGGTTGGGGCAGTCCGCGCGGGCCATACAGCGCCCGCAACCGCGCGACCAGCGCGTGCAGCCGCTGTGCGCGATGGCCGCGTTCGGCGGCGGCCTTGGCGGTCTGCAAATCTCGCAGCAACTGGCCCGGCCAAGGCAAAGCCGCCGCCAGCGAAAGGCCATGCTCAATGGTCAGCCGCGCCGCCTGAAAGCGGGCGGTTTGCATTTCAAGCCGCGCGGCGTCGAGCGCTTGTTGAGCGTCGTCGCGACGCTGGCGAAGCGTGGCGATCATCACGGCGCACGAGGCGACGAGCGCCGCGGTGAGAAACAACGCCATCAAGGCATAAGGCCGCCGCCGCCGCCACTTGCGCCAGCGCTCGGGCAGGCTGCGATTGCGGACCAGCTTCAACGGTTGATGCGCGAGATGGCGGCGCAAATCAGCGGCCACGCCGCCGGCGCTGGGATAACGATCGGCCGGCGCCGGCGCCAGGCACTTGGCCAGCAGGTCGGCCAGGGCGGCGCTGACCTCGCTGTTCTTGCCGCGCAGCCAACGGCTCAGATGATCGGTCGCCGGCGGACGTTCACCGGCGAGCGCTTCGCACAACAGCAAGCCCAAGCCAAAGACGTCGGCCAGGCCATCGACGCGGCGCGGAATGGGCCGCCGCGCCTGCATCGCCGCCAGCGCCGCGGCGTGCTCCGGCGCCATGTAGCCCGGCGTGCCGCCGAGCCAGTCGATGGCCGTGGCGCCGGCGTCGAGCGGCGGCTGCGCCAAATGGAAGTCGAGCAAGAGCGGTTGGCCGTCGGCGGCGATCAAAACATTCGACGGCTTGATGTCGTGGTGGACGATGTTTCGCTCGTGGGCGTAGTCCAAGGCGTCGGCCAGGCAGGCGCCGATGGAACAGACCGCGTCGACGTAAGAAGCCTGTTCCAGAAACCGGCACGTCGGCCCCCGAACCGGCGGCGACATGCGCTGGTTTTCGCTTTCCGCGGCGAGGGCCTCGACCAAGCTTCGCCCCGTCCGCCGGCCGGGCGGCACGTCGGCGAGCCGCGCGAGCAATCGCGACAACGGCGCGCCGCCAAAATAAGGCATGCACAATGCGCGCAGCCCCAGCGAGGCGTCGTCCTGCGACCAATAGAGCGGCATGATGTGCGTGTGCTGCAAGCGCGCCAACGAAAGGTGTTCTTGGCCGGCAAGCGAGGCGAGCTTCAACACGACCGGGCGATCGGCCAAGGCGGGCTGCCGCGCCAAGTACACCCGGCCGTGCGCTCCCCGGCCGAATTCGTCGAGCAACTCGAAGTCGCCGAACGTCTCGCCGGGCCGCGGGAACAAGGTGTCGCCGCCGGCCGATTCCAACAGATCGTGGCAGGCCAGCAGCGTTTCAATCTGCCGGCGCCACTGGGGAAAACGCCGATACCAGGCCGACGGGCGCGCGCTTTGGCCGTTCAACTGGGCCTGACACATTTCCTCGTAGATCAACTCCACCGCCGCGTCGGGCCGCTCGGCGAGCCGCGGATGGCGAGCGAGGAAGTCTTCCACGGTGGGCCGCTCGCCCGCCGCCCAGCGTTGGGCAAGTTCATCGGCCAGGCGTTCCGCCAGAGCGACCGTGGAATCTGGGTTGGTGCCGCCGGCAGCCGTCGGCTCTGGCGGCGTTGAGACGCTCATGGCGACGCTTCCAACGACACCTGCCGCGCGACCTGCCGCAGGATGCGGCGCACACTGTCCACGTGCAGGCCGGTTTGGCCGGCGATGGCGGCGAGTGAGGCGCCGGCGCTCTTCATCCTCAGCAATTCATGATGTTCGGGCGGGCAGGCGGCCAGCATCTGCCGCCAGAGGTCGTTCGCCTGCGCATGCTGGCTGGGGCGAGGTTCGCGCGATTCACGGCAGTCGATGGCCGAGTTGAACGGTCGCTCGTGCTCCGCCGGCACGCGAAATTGCCGCACCCGGTCGATCAGGCGGTTCCGCGCGGCCTTGAGCAGAAAGGCGCGCAACGGCGCCGCCGCCGCAAAGTGCCAACGTCCGCGTTGCAGGCCGTCGATAAAATCGACCCACACCGATTGCACGATGTCGATCGATTCAAACTTCGCCCGCAAGCGGCGCGGCAGATTGCGCCGCACGACGGCGCGCAGGTAGGGCGCCAATTCGGCGTACAATTCTTCCGCGGCGGAGGCTTCGCCGGCTGTCAACCGCCGCACAAGATCATCGAGAGGGTCGTTCATTGGGTTTTTCTCCGCGTGGCGAACCAGCGCCGCCGCAGGCGCGGTTCATAAAAAACAGGCCCGCCGGTCGCCGCCTGCCAGCCGCTCCCTTCGCGATAACGCGCACGGGCGTATTCAAAGGCGGCGCAGGCTCCGGTGGCGACCACGACCCATTGCCCGACGCGGCTCGCCTGGCCGTGCTCGGCCAGTTCACCGCCCAATTGGTCGAGCCGCTCAAAAACGGCGTCGATGCTTTTTTCCAACGCCGCGAAGGGCGCGCCGGCGTCGCCAATCAAAACCGCTCGCGCAGGTTCCGCGACAAGATGAAGCGGCGCGCTGGAGGCGAGCTCCTCCGCTGCCAACGCGGCCAGGGCGCGATCGCCGATTCGCGGCCACTGGCCCGCCGATTCGCCTTCCGCCACGGGCGACACCAGCGTTTGCTCGCCGCCGGCCGACGGCAGCGCGATAGGCGCGCCCGCTTCCAGGTCAAGCGGCCCCGCTTCCCGCGCCGGCGATCGCGCGATCGGCGGCGAGGCGGCCGCCGCGGGCGAGTCCGCGGAGAGAGGAGGCGAAACGGCCAACGCATCGACCGTTGCGTGCTGATCGAGATTGGGGTTTAGCGGCGGCAAGTTCGGCGCCACCGTGGCCGGTTGGCCGGTTTGCGGTTGGGTCGGCGTCGCGGGCGAGGCGGGCTTCGTATAGGCGGTATCGGCCGAGTACGAGTCTGCGTAGCCGCGGTTGTATGCGGCTGCGGGATTGGCGGACGCGGTCGCATTGCTCGTCGCGGCGCTTGCCGGCGCGTCGGCCGGCGCACTCGGCGCAACGATCGTGCCCGCTGACGCCGGCGGCGCGGTGGCATATTCGGCGGAAGAATCGTCGTCCGGGGCCGCGATCCCGGAATACTCGCCGGCAGATGCGGTCGATGGCGCGGGCGCGACGACCGCGGCGGCAGAAGCCGCCTCGCCCCAAACGGAGAGCAAGCGCCGCTCCTCGAGCATTTCAAACCGCTTTTTACGACTCGACATCGCCAATTCCCTGAGTTGGAAAATCGCGACACGGCCCGCGATGTTGTCTACGTTCAAGTTAATCCACCAAGGCGTTGTACGCAATAAAGCCGCCGAGGTTCTTATCCCGATAAAAACTTTTTTTCCGCCGCCGCGCCCGGTTCGCACCGTCGGCGACGTTAATACTTAACGTAACAGCGCGGTCAAAGCGGGCGCGAAAAAATTGAAATATCTCAACGAGGGGCGATCCCCGGTCGAAGCGGCGCACACCGCGTAGCGGAATTCGTGAGAATTCTGGCCGTAGCCTGCTGCCACGCCCCGACTTCTTAGGAAGCTGGCTACGAGATCGTGGAAACTTCATAGGTCCGCTTCCAGGCGGCGGCCTTCACGGGTAAACTCGCGTGTCAACCCGTTTACCTTGAGGTCCATACATGTCTGAGCGCGGATGGAAACAGCTCGTCGCCGAATACCCGTGGTTCAATGGAGAAGGCAATTACCCAATACCCGCCTACTCTGAGTTCATGCCGCCGCCGCGTCTGGGGCAAAAGGCTTACGGCGGGGTCGATCACCTGCTGTTCGACGAAGCCGATCCCTGGGGTTGGCACATCAGCGAATACGAACAAGCCTTTGAACTTGCTCCCGGATTCGAGCAATTCGCCGCGCAGGCGTTGAAGGCCATGCGCCACCTGGGACGCGGCGAAGCGGCGCATGGCATCGCGCTCAATAAACTGACGGAAAATTCCTATTGGCCGGAAGCCCTGCGCGGCGCCGGCGCGCCCGATCACGAACGATACGTGCTGCTCATGCCGCTGGCGCTGGCGCGCACGCAAGACGACAAAGGCCGCGTTCGCTGGACCTTGTTCGGCGGCAGTGAGCAAGGACCGGCGCGAGCCTTCTGGCGAAGCTTCTTCACCGCCCCGCGAAAAGAAGTGCCGGCAGAAGAAGCCACCCGCTTCTTCAGTCAATTGTTCGCCCATGCCTACGGCGAAACGGTCGCCGATCTGGCGGCGCTCAGACGGGCGGGCTTTCGCGTTTTGACGGACGAAGAGCCGCTCGTGCCGCATTGGAACGCCGCGCCGCTGCCGAGTTGGACGGCGCCGCTTGCCTTGTCAGCCGGGCAAAGCCTGCGCGGCGTGCGATACCTGCTCACCTTTCAGCCCTTCGAGCGGTTGCCGGCCAAGGTGCGTCAAGCATATCTCGCCGGCGATCTGCATTTGCTCCCGTTTCCTGGCAGCCTGGTGTTTTGGGGAACCAACGATTACACCTCTTTGGCCAAGCGGTTGCCGCTGGCGACGCAAATTCCCCTGCTCCATCTTTTCACGCGGCATGAGGGGCCGAAGGGCATTCGCGTGCCGCAGTCGGGCTGGATGCATGAGCCGCGGCCCGGCATGGCGGAATCGACCGCGGTGGGGCCGCTGCGCAACCATTTCCAGCGCACGCACCGCTGGGAGAAAGTGCATCGTCACGAAGACGCTTTGGCGGTCGTGCAACAAGAGGATAAGGTGGCGCACGTCCTGTTCAGCGCCGCCGCCGACGATATTGGGCTGTATGGCAAGCCGATGGCGCGCAACGCCCAGGTCTGGACGCACCGCCATCAATTGCTTGTCGATGGTCCACGGGCCTCGCGCGAAGAATTGGCGCGGGCGGCCGAAGCCTTGAGAGAAGGCGGGCTGTTTGGTTACCGGTTTCTCTATCCGGCGATGCGAGTCGGGCGGCATGAGGTTTATTGGCAGCGACCGCTGGCGGCCTGTTTTTCCCAGAACGACGAACCCACGCTGATCAGCCACGCTCCGCTGGGATACTTCACGGCCTACGATGCCGAGCGGCCGCGGCTGAAGCGGCCCGTCGAGCTGTGGCCGCGGTTGCTCGCCCGCGATGCCCACCGCCAGGCGATTGGGCTTTTCGCCTTCAACCACGACCATCATTATCGCGTCACGACGATCAACATTCGCAAACTGCTCGACGCCTGGGAGTTGTTGGGCAAGCGGCCGCTGTCGCGCGGCTTCGCTCGGCAACTGCTGACCTTGCCCAAGGAAGAGACGCTTGACGGCTGGCTCAACTCGCTGCCCGGCCGTGCCAGCGATGACGAAGCCGGCGCCGCGCTGGCGGATACGCTGCGCGGTTGTCTGGAGCCGGACGAAGACGAGCAACCGTCATCGTTCACCTTTCGTCAGACTGCCAAGCGATCGTTTGAATCGGCCTACTGGCGCACCATTTACAAGCTTTCGACCGGTCAGTACGTGAACAAAGACAACGCCGATTGCGTGCTGGACGCGAAGACGCGCGACCATCTCAAGCACCATCACCGCGATCTCGACCTGCTGGGCGATTATCTGCTCGATTACTACGATAAGCTGATCGAGCGCAAAGGCATGTCGGGCCAGGCGCTGGCCGGCGAATTGCCGTTTCAGTGGCGCACCGATTTCGACTACAACTGGATGGGCGGCTGGCTGCACAATCAGCAAGAGACGCTCTATGAACGCGATTTGGTGATGGTCATTCCCGGCCGCGACCGCCGGCGGGCGATCATCATGGCCGACCATTACGACACGGCCTACATGGAAGACGTGTACGGTTATGGCACCGACCGGCACGGCGCGCGGCTGGCGGCCGCCGGCGCCGACGACAACCACTCCGCCACCGCCGCGCTGATGCTCGGCGCGCCGATCTTTCTCGACCTCAGCCGCGCCGGCCAACTGGCGTGCGATGTCTGGCTGGTGCATCTCACCGGTGAAGAATTTCCGGCCGATTGCCTGGGCGCCCGGCATCTGTGCCAGTGTCTGGTGGAAGGCCGGCTGGAGCTGCGGCTGACCAACGGCCGGCGCCGCAAGTTTTCGCGCACGCGCGTCGATGGCGTTTATGTGCTCGACATGGTGGCCCACAACAACGATCGCGATCGCGACGTGTTTCAGCTTTGCCCCGGCACGAGCCGCCAGTCGCTCTGGTTGGCCTACCAGGCGCACCTGGCCAACCGCGCTTGGAACGCCGAGCGGCAGAAATGGAACCAGCGATCCGAGCGTCGCGGGGCCGGCCGCGGCCGCCGCAGCGCCGATGGCAAAACCATTCCCGACGTGGCCTCGCACCCCTATTTGCACGGCGAAGTGCGTCCCACCTGCGACCCGCGCAGCACGCTTTACAACACCGACGGGCAGATTTTTTCCGATGCGGGCGTGCCGGTGGTGTTGTTCATGGAGAATTACGACATCAATCGCAAAGGCTATCACGACACGCACGACACGATGGAGAACATCGACCTCGACTACGGCTCGGCCGTGGCGGCCATCGCCATTGAGTCGGTGGCGCGTGCGGCGTCGGTGAACATTGATTCTCTTAGGCACATGGTATAGAATCGCATGGACGCGTTACTTGGCGCTAGGAGTTGGCTGTGAAACGAATAAGGCTTACGATCGTGCCCGATCTCGCGGATCCGATGGGCGATTTTCGCTATGCCGCGCGTGTCCGCTTTGATCTCTGGGCGCACTCACCACTCGAAATCGATCCTGACTGTCCAATCCGCAGGACACGACCGCACGGCATGAGCAGTGGCGATGAACGGCAGGTCTACTTTGAGTTCGAGGCAGACGGGTTGGATGCGGTGGAACGGGTTCTTCGTGACTATGGCCATGCGGGGCGCGTAAACATAGCCGCGGTTGAGCAGGGCGAGTCATGCCAGAATTGCGGCAAATTCGTCGAGGGCGCGTTTCCAACCATCTGCCCGCACTGCGGGCATCGCGACATCGATCCCTGCCCACACTGCGGCGAAGATGTACCACGGCAGGAATATCAAGACACTAAGGGAGACAACTTTCGGTGCCCGCGTTGCGGCGGGCAGGTTCGGCTTCAGATCAACCCACATTTGTTGAACGCGAATCTGACGTTAAACCAACCCGTGGTAATTGTCAGCGGCGTTGGAAGCTAAAATCCGATGCGCCTCGATAGCCAGGGCCACGTCCATGTTTCTCCGCGTGAGATTTGCGAGGGCCTCGATCAATCCGCTCGATTGATAAACCGCGCTTTAATACCAGGAACTCCGCTGGCGTTCACCACGTACGAACTGTATTGCGACTTCCTTGATGCGTGCGCCGACGCCTTCTCTGTCCATCCTCGAAATATCCTTGTTCGCGGCAGCGCGAAGACCGGCTTCAGCCTTTCTCCGGATCCGAGCGCGGCTTGGGTAGCGATGCATCCCGGCTCAGACTTGGATTTGGCGATCGTTGACCCGGATTATTACCACTATCTTGATCGCGAGATCAGGATTTGGGAACGCAAGACCCTGAATCAAGACTTTAAGGGAGCCAAGTTTAAAAAGTCTGTATCGCGCCGGAAGCACCGCGGTTTTTATACCTACCGCTACTTTGATCTCCCCAGTATCGCGTGCGTGCGGGACCACAATGCTCGCGTCAAATCGCTTCCGGTTGAAGCATGTTGTGGCGTCC
>DASVGM010000151.1:0-2901 GCA_036379555.1 Pirellulales bacterium
GCCGCCGCGACCGGGCGAACCCTACACAGAGTTGCTGCTGGACGGCGCCCGCATGCACTATTGGGCCTGGCGTAAAGTACGCGATAAGGCCAAGGGCGAGTTTCCCCAAGGCCCAGATTTGGTTTCCGAAGCGCGTCGCGCGGCGCTAATCATCGAGTTCTTGCTGGCGGCCCAGCAGCGTTCCAACGGGGTGATCGGGGAAATGCCGGCTTGGCAGCAAGAGGTCAAGCAGTTTCTCAACGAAGTTATGAAGCGCATTCAAGCCGACGCTGATTTGTATCAGCTCACCCTGATCGACGCCCCCCGCGTCGTGCCGGCGCCAGTGCCGCCTCCGCCCGGCGGCTTTAATTTCAATCATTGACGCACGGAGGCTGGTCGCAACTGTCTTGGAGTGCGGCGATTCATCGCCGCTTTCATCCGTCGCGGAGCGACCTTCTCTCCGACCGCAAGGATTGTAATTGGCGATCAAAACCGGTTGCCGCGCGCAACGGGGACGGTTAAGATCAAAGCTTTAGCTCGCCGCCGCGATGTCCCACCTTATTCTTGCACTTCCCAAATGCTGAAACGACGCGACGAGGATTTTTTTAAAGAAACCACGATGACCTTCGGGGAACACCTCGATGAGTTGCGATCGTGCCTGGTGAAAGCGGTGCTCGGCCTGATGTTGGGCATCGCCATCGGATTGTTTTTTGGCCGGCAAATTGTCGAAGTCATCGAACACCCGCTCAAGGCCGCCTTGGGCGCTTATTACCAAGAGGCGGCGGTGAAGAAGTACGAGGAGTTTTTCGCACAGCAGCAAAAGCTGGGCACGCCACCGCCCTACTCGATCGAACGTGTCAAACATCTGGTTGAACAACGCCACCTGATTTACGAAATGCAGCAGGTCGATGCCGACCAGATCGCCGCCGCTCTGACAGTTGGCAATCCCAAGGCGGCCGAGGGCTTGGGCCGGTCATCGTCCACCGGCGCGGAAGCGGAGCCAAAGGCCGAGACGGATCCGAAGACGGAAGCGGATCCAAAGTTTGTCTCCATCTACCTCTGGCATCCGATCGACGACGACCCGCGCGTCAATCCCGAGGTGTTCAACGCCACCGAAGGCTTCATGATCTGGTTCAAAGCGGCGTTTGTCTTAGGCGTGGTGCTGTCTTGCCCGTGGATCTTCTATCAACTCTGGTCGTTTGTGGCGGCGGGGCTTTATCCGCACGAAAAGAAATACGTCCATCTTTTTCTGCCGATCAGCATCGGGCTTTTCTTTTTGGGAGCCGCGACGGCTTACTTGTTTGTCTTTGAGCCGGTGCTGGCGTTTTTGTTTTCCTATAGCGGTTGGCTGGGTTTTGAGATCCGCCCGCGTATCAGCGAGTGGCTCAGTTTTGTCATTTTTCTGCCGCTGGGCTTTGGCGTCAGCTTTCAATTGCCGCTGGTGATGTTGTTTCTGGAGCGCATCGGCATTCTGAGCGTGCGGGCGTATTTGGAGCGTTGGCGAATCGCCATCTTGATCATCGTGGTGGTTTCGGCCGTGCTGACGCCGGCCGATCCTTACAGCATCTTTTTCATGGCGATTCCGCTCATCGGGCTTTACTTCACCGGCATCGTGCTCTGTCGGCTCTTGCCGCGCGGACAATTCGCGGTTGAACCGGTGGAGTACGACCCGCATGGCTGATGCTAAGGACGTTCTGCCGCTGACTTCGCTCATCGAGCCGGCGTCGCAAGACGAGGTTGTTGAGCATCTGCGCCAGTGCCACGCCTCGGCGACGGCCATTTATCCGATCGGCGGCGGCACGAGCCTCGATTATGGCTTGCCCGGCCACGTGCCTGGCGTGGGGTTGAGTCTAAGCAAGCTCAACCGCGTCGTCGATTACCCGGCACGCGACATGACCATCACGGCCGAGGCGGGCATCATTATGGCCGAGCTTGCGCGAACTTTGGCGCGCGAGGGGCAGCGTCTGCCCATCGACGTGGCCGAGGCCGAACGTGCCACGTTGGGCGGCATGATCGCCGCTAATTTCAGCGGGCCAAGAAGGTATGGCTTTGGCACGCTGCGCGATTATGTGATCGGCATTCATGCCGTCGATGGCAACGGCACACCGTTCAAGGCCGGTGGCCGCGTGGTGAAAAA
This sequence comes from Pirellulales bacterium, assembly GCA_036379555.1. Lineage (GTDB taxonomy): Bacteria > Planctomycetota > Planctomycetia > Pirellulales > JAICIG01 > DASSFG01. The sequence goes on from DASVGM010000151.1 coordinate 2,117, forward strand.
CGTCGCCGGCTATGATCTTTGCAAGCTGCTGACCGGCTCGCTCGGCACGCTGGCCGTCATCACGCAAGTCACGCTCAAGGTGAGGCCGCTGGCCGAATCGACCGCGCTCGTGGCCTGCCGCCCCCGTGATTGGCGGCAAGCCGAAGAACTTCTCGCGGCGCTCGTCACGTCACGCACCACGCCGGTGGCGATTGAGCTGCTGGGCGGCGCGGCGTGTGAGCGGGCGCCCGGACCACAAGCAGCGAGTAAAATGCTGGTCGGCTTTGAAGGCAGCGCCGCGGAAACGGCCTGGCAAAGCGAGCAGCTTGCCGCCGAGTGGGGCGCGCTGGGCATCGCCTCCGGCGAGATCGACCATTATCCGCCTCAGCAGGCCGCGCCCATTTGGCAAGCTCTGTTGGATGTGCCGCGCGGGCCGCTGGTCATCAAGGCCAATCTGCCGCCCAGCGCCGTGACCGACTTCATGCGGCTTGTTTTGCAGCTTGACGCGGGCGCCGCGGTGCAGGCGCATGCCGGCAACGGAATTGTCGTCGCCGGCTTTTCGGAATTTAGCGTGGCGGATGCCGGCCGGGTGCTGGTGCAAACGCTGCAACCCGCGGCCGTGGCGGCAGGCGGCAACGTGGTTGTCTGGTCATGCTCGGCCGGCGAACTGACGCGACAGGCCACTTGGGGATCGCTGCCGGCCGTCAATCTGACGCAGGCCGTCAAAGACCGGTTCGATCCCAAAAACCTGCTCAACCCCGGACGGTTTTTTTATACTGCACGCGGCCACGATTGAGACGTCTGTA
>DASVGM010000152.1:0-3748 GCA_036379555.1 Pirellulales bacterium
GCCGAATATGCGTTGAGCGTCGTGCCGGCGGGACTGACCAGCGCGCAGCTCGTCAGCATTTTGATTGGCCCGCCGCCCGCGGCCCAACCTTCGCCGCCGGCCGACCCTAAGCCGACGGGCACGGCGCAAAACGGAGTGAACCCGGCGGCCTACAATGCGCCGCTGTTCGCGCCTGCCGGGCAGCCGACGCTGGCGCCCACGCGTCCATTGCCTAATATTCCAGCGGCTACTCAAGGCGGTCTGGCGGCGCCCGCCGGCCAACCACACCGCGCGCCAGTTTCCGGCAGCGTGATGCCGGGCCAGGCCGGTAAGCGGCCGCGTCGCATCAAGAGCAGCCCGCCTAGCGCGAGCAGTCATCGAACCGGTCCCGTGCGCTATCTGGCCGCCAAACCGCCGCTCACCGCCGCCGCCCCCCGCCCGGAAGAAGCGGCGCCGCCGCAAACCGGCGGCGAAGCGCCGGCCACGTTCGCGTTGAATGCCGATCAGGGTGTTTACACCGCCCTGCGTGATTTGGCGCCGATCAAACGCGCGCAAGAGCTCTCGTCCACGTTGCACTGGGTGAACGCGGCCGGCTCCGCCACCGAGTCGCTCGGACAGGCCACGGCGCTCATCGACGCGCTCAACGCATCGACCGGATTGGACCGTCACGCGGTGATTCAAGCATATTGGCGCACTTGCGAGGAGTTGGCGGCGCTGCAGGTGACTCGCCAGGAATCCGACCTGCTGCGAGCGCTCGAATCGACGGCGCTCGGTTTGCGGCAGCGGCCCGGCGGCGCCGAGGCCATGTTGCGCTTGCGCACCAACCAGTTGGCGGTTCAAGCGGCCGTCGAAGAATGCCAGGTTGGCTTGCTGAACGCTCAATTTGGTTTGGCGCAGCTCATGCGGCGTCCCTTGGAAGGCCCTTGGCCGTTGCCCACCACCGCTCCGCATGCCGGCGGCTATCGCCTGAAGCTCGACGCCCAGTCGGCGAGCATGCAGCAAACCGCCGTGGTGCGACAGGTCGCCACGACGCTGCCCTTGGAGCACGAGGTTTTGCAAGCCCGGGCCAACGCCGTGGTGAATGCCGACGCCGCGCGCGTCGAAACCGTGCTGGGCATCGAGGCCGGGCAGCACTCGCTCGACGAAGCCATCGACGCCGTGCAATACCTCGTCGCGCAGACGTTGGCCTTTCTTGACATTCAAACAACGTATAACCAGGCCTTCGCCAGCTATGTTCTCACGGTCGCTCCGCCGGGCACCAGCGACGCCACGCTGGCCAACGTGCTGGTCGTCAACGTGCGCTAAATGACCTTGGCTGATGTTGGGACAATGAGGATGGGCTTCCTAGCCCGTCCAGATGTTTGGTGACGGGCTGGCCTGTGTATTGGTTCAGCGTGAAACGGAGTCTTTTTTGGCCGGAGTTAGCGGGTTGAAAAAGAATGACGCTGGTTGTTACCAGGGGTACCAGCCCCCCACCAGACCAACTTGGATTAATCGCTTCGGCGCCAATCCCAAAGGCTGAGGCGGATGAGGAAATGGGCCAGGATGCCGAGTGCTTCCTCAGCGAGTTGCCGACGCTTCCGGCCAAGGAAGAGGGAGAAGTGTTGGTACTCAGCTACTTGTCCGCCCATGCCGCTCGAATGCGTTACGAAGAATGCCTGTCGGCAGGGTATACCATCGCCAGCTATGGTTTGGCGACGGCGACGAGCGCGCGAACCCCCTCTACCGAGGAAACCGCCTCGCCGCCTCCTGTTTGATACCAGCGTGTGACCCAATTCCGCCGGGATTTCCGATTGTCGCTAAAGAGGAATTCTAATTGTCGCCGAACAGCAGTTGGCTTGACGTGGTTTCGCTCTGCGGTTCGCTCCCGCCAGCAACCACAATACCCACCGACGCCAACGCTTCGGCGGCGGTCTCCCCATCCACCGGTAAATAACCGTCTTTGATCACCTCTTGCTGGCCCTGGCGGCTGAAAATAAATCGGATGAACTCCCGGCGCAACGGCTCAAGCTCGCCGCCGGGCGGGTAGTTCACATACAGATACAGATAACGGCTGAGCGGATAATCGCCGCTGGAGCCGTTTTCAGGCGTTACCGGCACGTACTCGCTTTCCTCGTCCGCCGCCAGCGGCACGGCCCGCACGTCAGCCGTCAGGTAGCCGATGCCGCTATAACCGATCGCGTTGCGGTTCATGGCGATGGCTTGCACCACCGAGGCGCTGCCGGGCAACTGCTTGACAGAATCTTTGTAGTCGCCCTCAAACAGGGCCTGTTCTTTGAAGTAGCCGTTGGTTCCCGAAGCCGAATTGCGGCCATACAAACTGATCGGCTGTGCCGCCCATTTGCCGTTCAGACCCAGTTGGCCCCAGGTGGTGATGTCTCTCGGATAGCCGCCTTTGCGGTTTTTGGAAAAGATGGCGTCGAGCTGCTCCAGCGACAACCCCTTGGCGGCGATCGGGTTGTCTTTGTGAACATACACCGCCAACATGTCGATGCTGGTTGGCAAGGCGACGGGCGGATAGCCGAATGCCGACTCGAACGCGTCTTCCTCCTTTTTCTTCATGTCGCGGCTCATCGGCCCGAAGTTGGCGGTGCCGGCGATCAAGGCGGGAGGGGCCGTCGCGGAACCTTTGCCCTCCACCTCCACCTGCACGTTTGGATAAAACTCTTGAAAGCCCTGACTCCAGAATGTCATCAGATTGTTCATCGAGTCGGAGCCGATGCTTTTGATGGTGCCTGAAACTCCTTCGACGGCCTGATATTCCGGCAATCTGGCATCGACCTTCGCGGTTAGGCCGCGTTTGGGCCGGTCTACCTGGACGGGCGGCGGCTTTCTTGAAGAGGCCGTATGCGTTTGCGACGCGGTTAAAGCCGACGACAGCGGCGCAACCGGCGATGTTTGGGAGCAGCCCAAGGCGAGGACGGCAACTATTCCAACAATTGCGGTGCGACCGAACACGGCTTAAAGGTTCCTCGGAGCTTGAAAATGATCTGGAGCTACCGGATCCTAACGGCCCTCTATTAGGGTTTCATTAGAGCGTCCAACAAAACGACACATCTCTGCAGAATGGGCCGCCTGGCCCGTCATTCGACATTCACATTGCTCGCCAACTGGGCCTCAAATTCCGGATCGCGGGCGACAACTTCTTCGCTACCGCGGCCAAGCAGGTTGCCGGCGATCAGAATGCCGCGGCCCTTGCCGCGCAATCGAATGGCCGCGCGGCTTTTTTTCTCGGCGCGCGTTTCCAGAATACTGCCGCCGCTGACATTGAGCAGATCGGAATCTTCAACGTAAATGCCATACGGCTGCCCGTCGAGCACTTGGCAGCCGCTCACGTTGACGCGCCGGCAACGAACGATCTCCAACAACCCTTCTCGCGCCAGCGGCACGACGCCGGCCACGGTGTGCTCGCCCGCCTGGCAATCGTGCAGGATGCTGCCGCTCAACGTGCAGTCGTGGCTCTCATGGAGCCGCACACCGGTGCAAAGTTCGCGTTCGCCATAGTCGGGATTATGGTCAAAACTGTTCGCCGCCACGACGATATTCCGCGCGCCGTCGACTTCCAAATTGCGTCGATGGCCGCTGTAAATCACGTTGCCTGAGAGCACCACGCCGCGGCAGGCGACCAGGTGGACGTTGATCTCCTGGCTGCCGATCAGGTTGTCGGAGATAGTGAACATGCCGGCCTTGTGGTTTTGCCGCGCGTTGAGGCCGACCATCCGCACGTTGGCGCCGCCGGGGCTGTATTTCGCCTGAATGGTGTTGCCCA
>DASVGM010000153.1:0-4933 GCA_036379555.1 Pirellulales bacterium
CCCGAATAATCCTTCTCATGCAAACGAAAATGGTACGCCGCGGTATGGTGAGCCAAGCGCATGTAAAACGACCGCGCAAAACGACCGGGCCAAGTTTTTTTCTGCCCGCGTGCGGAATAACAGTATACGCTCGAATGTGCGGTCGTTCCAACGGCTTGCCATGCCAAATGCCGCTCGATACATTGAAAAAAGACGGTAAAGTTCTTTTATGGGTCAAAAGACGCATCATCGGCTAAGGCGCGTTCTTCCCGTTGGACACCGCTTGGGAGGTCGGAAATGGAGATCGCTTTGATGGGCAAGGTCATCGTCAACGCCAAAATCGAGAACCTTGGCGACCTTTACGACGTGAAAAAAGGCGCGATCTCTCCCGATCAGGTTCGCACGGTGGAGGTTAGCGATGCCCTGGTTGACACTGGCGCCACGCTCTTGTCGATGCCGAAGCGGCTGATTCAGCAGTTGGGGCTTGATCTCGTGCGCGTTCGGCGTGCGCGAACCAGCGCCGGCACAATCGACCTGCGGGTCTACGGTACTGTCAGGCTGACTGTGCAAGGTCGCGAATGCGTTTCCGACGTCTCTGAGTTGCCTGACGACTGTCCGGTGCTCATCGGACAGGTTCCCTTGGAACTACTCGATTTTGTCGTCGATCCTTGCGGCCAGCGGCTCATCGGCAACCCCGCGCATGGCGGCGAGCAGATGATTGAGTTGTATTAGCGTCAGGCGCTGGAACTTGTCGCATCACCGCTGGCAAGCCGGCTGGCGGCTTGTTATGCTCGTGGGAATAACGATTCGGCGCCGCCGGGTCGTTGCCCGCCAGAATCGCTCCATCCCGCCAGGTTCTTCTCATGCCCAATCCCTACGAAGCGCCGCGAACCACGGACGCCGCGCCGCTCAAGCTCGGCCCCGTGCAGTGGCTGATCTGCGCCATTGCCGCCATCGGCTTCGCCTTTGACATTTATGAACTTCTGATGCTGCCCTTGATCGTGCGGCCCGCTTTGCTGGAATTGGCTCAGATCAAGCCGGGCACGCCGCAGTTTGAGCATTGGGTGGGGCTGTTGTTTTACGTGCCCGCCATTTTTGGCGGCGTTTTCGGTTTGCTCGGCGGCTACTTGACTGACTTGCTCGGACGCCGCCGAGTGCTCACCTGGAGCATCCTGCTTTATGCGTTCTCGGCGTTGGCGGCCGGTTTCAGCACTTCGGCCCCCATGCTGTTGTTCTTTCGTTGCACCACGTTCGTCGGCGTGTGCGTTGAATTTGTGGCGGCGGTCGCCTGGCTGGCGGAGATGTTTCCCAACCCCAAGCAACGCGAAACAGTGCTGGGCCTCACGCAAGCGTTTTCGTCCGTTGGCGGGCTGATGGTCACAGGCGCCTATGCGATCGCCGCGAATTTTGGCGAGATGTTTCCAGCAATCCAAGGCGGCCATGAGGCCTGGCGATACGCCGTGATCTCAGGTGTGATTCCGGCGATTCCTTTAATCATCATCCGGCCGTTTCTGCCCGAATCGCCCGAATGGCAACGCAAAAAAGCGGCCGGCACCCTCAAACGCCCCAGCCTTCTCGAACTGTTTCAGCCGGCGTATCGCCGCACCACGATCGTGACCACGTTGATGTTCGCCTGCAGTTACGGAGCGGCCTTCGGCGCCATTCAACATTTGCCGCGCATCGTTCCGGGTTTGCCCGGCATGGCTGACTTGTCCAAGCCGCAGGTGCAAACGGTGGTGAGCAAAGTGCAGGCTTGGCAGGAGATGGGCGGGCTTGTCGGCCGCTTCGCCTTGGCGGCCCTGGCGGTGGCCATCGTCAGTCGCCGGCGGCTGCTCAGAATCTTTCAACTTCCGGGGCTGATTATCGTGCCTTTGGTTTTCTTCTATCCGGCCAAAGACAATCTTGAGCTTTTGAAAGTGGGCATCTTCCTGGCCGGCCTGGTGACGGTCGCGCAATTCAGCTTTTGGGGCAACTATTTGCCTCGCGTCTACCCGCTTCACCTGCGCGGCACGGGCGAAAGCTTCGCCGCCAATATCGGCGGCCGCATGATCGGCACCTCGGCCGCGCTGTTGACTACAAAACTAGCCACGTCGACATTCATTCCAGGATCGACTCCAGCGACCAAGGTGGCCAACGCTGCCGCGGCCGTCGCCCTCTTGGTTTATGCCGTCGGCAGTTTGGCGTGTTTTTGGTTACCCGAACCCAAGGAAGAGGAACTGCCCGACTGAGCGGAGAGATGAAGGATGAGAGATGAGAGATGAGAGATGAGAGATGAGAGATGCGGGTGGAAAGATGAGTTGACAGTCGTTACTTCGTTTCGCCGTCGCAGCGCTGGACCGTTGATGCCACCCGCTCGCCGGGTGGAGATTCACGTTGGCTGTCTACAACGAATTTTGCCGCCACCCTTCTCCGATTTTCCGCCGCTTCGCCGCCGAAGGCGGCCAAGCGGCGGAAAATCGGCGGGTTTGGGGAAGGTCGCCGTTGTAGACGGCCACCGTGAAAACTCCCTCGGGCAAGCCGAGGGCATCTTCAACAGGTATTTTGGCAAGTCCGAGCCTGCCGACAGGATCCGCATGTCAACTGTCAACTGTGAAACTTTTGAAAAACGTGACTGTGAAACGGCGCCGCAAAGTGCAAATCGGCGCGCACGGGCGCACTACCGAACCCTGAACCCTCCCGCGGAACGGCACGGAGTCCGTTCCCTACAAACCCTGAACCCCGAACCCTGATGCCATCCTCATCCGAACAATCCGGCAAACTCACTCGCGGGCACTGGTTGGTACTCTTGGCGGCGCTGTTGGGCTGGATGTTTGACGGCGTTGAACAAGGGCTGTTTCCCCTGGTCGGCCGGCCGGCGCTCGCCGACCTGTTCGGCTACGGCGATCACCCGTCGCCGGAACAAGAGGAGCAAATCGCCCGTTGGTTCGGATACATCATCGCGGCTTACCTGATCGGCGCGGCCACCGGGGGAGTTCTTTTCGGTTGGTTGGGCGACCGCGTGGGCCGCGTGCGAGCCATGACGCTCAGCGTGTTTACCTACGCGATTTTCACCGGGCTTTGCGGAGTGGCGCAGACGACCACGCAGGTCTTCTCGTTGAGGCTCATCGCCTCGCTTGGCATGGGCGGCGAATGGGCGCTGGGCGTCTCGTTGGTGATGGAAGTCTGGCCGAACCGTTCCCGCGCTTTGATGGCCGGCCTGATTGGCGCGGCTTCCAACGTGGGCTACCTGATCGATGGCCTGGTAGGGCGAAAAGCGATCGACAATCTGCCCGCCATTCACGACTGGTTGATCCAATTGGGTCTGGCGGCCGATTGGGCCGACGCGCTCACGGCGCACAAAGGCTGGCGGCTGATGATGCTCGCCGGCGCGGCCCCGGCGCTGTTGACCTTGCTGATTCGACTGTTTGTGCCGGAGTCGGAGCGTTGGCAAGAGGAACACGGACGCGGCGGCACGGCCCATTGGGCCACCAAAGATCTCATCGGCGTGCTGCTCGGCTCGCTGGGCCCTTCGTTGATGATCTTTTGTTGGGCCAACGATTACCCGTTGCCGGTATGCATTGCCGGCACGTTGGTGGGTGTCTTGGTGGCCATCCTCGGATACAGCTTTCCGGTCGTGCGGTATTTGCAGCGCGAGGCGGCGTTCAGTGGTCGGTCGGCGGCCGAGGCCAAGCAGACCATCACCCGCATGCTGCTGGCGGCGGCGCTGGCGGGCACCGCACTGTTGGGCACTTGGGCCAGCGCGCAGTGGGCGGCCGCTTGGGCCGACAAAATGACCGATCAACTGGCGGGGGCGAAGGAGTTGACACAAGTGGTGATGGCCGTCGGCGCCATCATCGGCACCATTGGCGCGGCCTTGATGGGCGGCTGGCTTGGCAGGCGAATCACCTATTCTCTGCTCTGCTTGACCTCCATCGCCTCGCTCGTCTGGTTTTATCAGTTCAATCCCGTCTTCAACTGGCGATTTCTGTTCGCCGGTTTTCTCGTGGGCGCCTGCACCGCCTCGTTTTACGGTTGGCTGCCGCTCTATTTACCGGAGTTGTTTCGCACCGGCGTGCGCGCCACCTGTCAGGGATTCGGCTTCAACTTCGGGCGAATCCTGGCCGCGGTCGGCACCTTGCAAACGGCCAACTTGATGAGGCAGTTCGAGGCCGACACCACTTTGCTTGGCTTCACGTTGCGCGGAGGTTATCCGCTGGCCTGCACTTCCATGAGCGTCATCTACCTGGTCGGCCTGGTGCTGATTTGGTTCGCGCCCGAAACCCGCGGCCAACCGTTGCCTGAATAGAAGGCGCCGGTCAAGCCAAAATGTCGTGAACAACCCGCCCTGCGACATCGGTGAGCCGAAAGTCGCGGCCTTGATAACGATAGTTCAGCCGCTCGTGGTCGATGCCCAAGAGGTACAACATGGTGGCGTGCAGATCGTGGACCTCAACGACGTTCTCCACCGCGTTGTAGCCCAGTTCATCGGTCGCCCCGTAGCTGATGCCGGGCTTGATGCCGCCGCCCGCCAGCCAGATTGAAAAGCCTTTCATGTGGTGATCGCGACCGTTGCCTTGCGCCATGGGCGTGCGGCCGAACTCGCCCCCCCAAACCACCAGCGTCTCATCCAACATGCCACGCTCCTTCAAATCGCGAATCAATGCCGCCGACCCTTGATCGACTTCTTTGGAGGTGATTTCCATGCTCCCTTTCAGTCCGCCATGATGGTCCCAACCGCGGTGGTAAAGCTGAATGAAACGCACGCCGCGCTCGGCCAGGCGGCGTGCCAACAGGCAGTTGGCCGCGAACGAACCGTCGCCGCCTTGCGTGCCGTAGCGGTCGAGCACGCTTTGCGGCTCGCCCGACACGTCGATCAGTTCCGGCACGCTGGATTGCATCTTGAACGCCATTTCATACTGCGCGACGCGCGTGGCGATCTCGGCGTCGAAGACCTGCCGATCGCGAAGCTGGTTCA
>DASVGM010000154.1:0-2310 GCA_036379555.1 Pirellulales bacterium
AAGCCGAGGCCGAACGGCTTTGGAACGATCGGCATTGGCTGGCGGACCAATGGCCGGCGAACAACGGCGTCGAAGAGCGCGCGGATCGGCGGTTGGGTACGAAAGACGACCTGGCCGACCTGGCCTTGTTTTGGGCCACCGTCGTCGGTCGCCGCGAAGGCGCCACAGCGGCCGGCCGCGCGGCTCGCGAGCGCATGGGCGTGCTTCAGGAAGCCGAACGTCTGGTTGGACCGCGGCTGATCTTTTGCCGCGAGTTGGCCAGACTCGCCGGGCTGGTGGGCGACGAGCAGGCGGCCAGCGAATATCATCAAAGGGCGGAAAAACTCGCGCCGGTTTCCGGTTGGGAGCATTACGCTTTGGGGCGCAGCGATCTCAACTTTGGCGATCTGGCCGACGCCGACGCGCATTTCCGCGCGGCCGTCGCGGAGAACCCCAAAGAGCTGTGGCCGAACTTCTATCATGCCCGTGCCGCTTACGAGTTGAAACAGTACGAAGAGGCGGCGCTGGCGTTTACCGTTTGCGTCGTGCTGGCCGACGGCGCGGCTTGGACCTATTACAATCGCGGGCTGGCCAACGCTCGCTTGGAGCGCGCCGAGGCGGCCCGTCGCGATTTCGACCGCGCGCTCGCGCTCGATCCGCAATTGGCCGACGCGGCGCTCGATCGTGGCCTGCTTTCGTACCACGAGCGGCGTTACGCCGAAGCCATCGCCGACTTGCGGCGGGCCGCCGCCGGCGGCGCCGACGCCGTGGCCGTCGCCTACGCTCTGGCACTATGTTACGCGGCGGTCGAGGATCGAGCCAACGCGATGGCTCAACTCACCGCCTTGTTTGCCCTCGATCCCAATCACGAGGGCGGACGTGAGCTGGCTGATGTTCTCCGCGGCGGCGAATCGGGTTCGCAGACCAGGTGACGCGGCCTGGGCAGAGATAGCTCGCTGCTTGAGCCGGAGCAACCGCAGGCAAGGCATAACATATACGCAACGTGCATGCGCATAATGAACGACTTTCGATCGGGGAATATGGTAAGCTCGGCATCGTCAAACTTGTGCCGCGTCGGTAGTCGTAATCGATTGAAACGGCAAAGTCATGCCCATGGCGGAAGCGACACGCAAAGAGTCGGGCACCTTGATTCTCATGGCCGTTCAATCGCCTGTTGTCTCTCCTCCCAACGGTTTCTCGTTTCCCTTCGTTCCTTTTCGACTTCCTCGGCGCTGCGCGGAACGTGACCTCTCGCCCTCCCCAAAAAAAGTACACGATACGGTCGTGTGACGCGCCCGCTTTGGCGAACTGGTTCCGTTTCTCTTCATAGTGGGGCGGCCGCATCGGGCCGCTCAGGCACACTCTTCGTGTGTACACGTTTCGCGATCATCTCTTTGGACCCGCATCATGCTCTTTCGCTCGCTGTCACGTCTGACACGCTCCGGCCGCCGACCGCGCCGCGAGCGCCCGCCCCAAGAGGCGCCCCAGGTTTCGCGCCAACAACTGTTTCGCTGGCCGTACACGGACAAAAAACGGTCGAGTGAGAAGAAACGGCCATCGTGGCGTTGGGCGGGCCGCTTCCGCCGCTGCCGCTTGGAGCAATGTGAAGAACGAGCGATGCTCTCCTTTCATCTCTGGAAGATCGACCAGGTGTTTTCCAGCGCCGACGGCAAAGCGCAGTTCATCGAACTGCACGACCCGGCCAACGGCGAAAGCCACACCGGCGGACACTTCATCAGCAGCAACGAGAATAAGTTCGTGTTTCCGGCGGATCTGCCCAGTGACAACACCGCCAACATGCACTTTCTCATCGGCACGCGGAGCTATGCGGCCCTGCCCGGCGCGGTCCAGCCCGACTACGTGGTGCCGGATAACTTCTTCAACCCCAATGGCGATACGTTCGACTACGCCGACGTCGATACCTTCACCTTTACCGCCGGACAATTGCCAACCGACGGCGTCGCGGCGTTGTTTCGCGACGTGAGCAGCGGCAACCTGAGCACCGGCAAAAACCTGGAGACCGATCTCGCCGGCCAGTCGGCCTCGGTGACGCTCGCCGCGCCCGCGGCCGCCAACCTTACGGTCGCGAACTCCGCGCCGGCGAGCGAGCGAGCGGGAACGCCGTTCACGTACACCATCAACGTCAACAACAGCGGTAATGCGACGGCCAGCGGGGCCGTCATCAGCGATACCTTGCCCGCCGGATTGTTGAATGTCTCGGCCGTCGACTCCGCCGGTGCGGTGCAGGTAAGCGGCAGCCAGATCACCGACGCGCTCAGCTCGTTGCCGGGCGGCGCCACGGAAACCTTGACGATCACCGCCACGCCCGCC
>DASVGM010000155.1:0-3685 GCA_036379555.1 Pirellulales bacterium
GTCGCTGAATGTCAGGTTGTCGCTTAATCTCGTGGCGTTAGGGGCAAGCCCGACGTGATCGAACCAACGTCGCCGTTACTCGCCGCACCGCTTCACGGGCGAAAACGGCCCCACTTGATTGCCCACTCGTCGTTCGGAAACCAGATGCCGCCAAAACCAATGGCGAAATGACGGGGCCACTGTGCCGACGGCAGGGTAAGAAAGCCGGCGGCCTTGACGATTTCGGCAGAGTGCAGGTCCAGTTTCTCCTGGGTCGCCAGCGTGGCCAACTCGCGTTCGATCAGCGCCTTGGCATGCGCGGGGTCGGCTAGGCTCCAGGCCTCAATCCAATCGCCGCGGCGAATCATGCTTAAGCCGGACCCGACCAACTGGCCGGATGGTTCGCAAACCTCCAAAACCCGCCTCGCCGCTTGCGGATCGCTAAAGCCGAGCACCAGCGCCAGCCCCACGTTGTGCTCAAGGCGGCGTCTTGAGTCAAATTCGTCGGCCATGGTCGGCCGCGCGGCCAACACGCGCATGACCACGCTATCCATGTCGGGATAGCCGATTTCGCGGGCCTGCCGCGCGATCCAGGCCGCCAACACGCTGCGGCCCCCAAAATTTCCCCACGAACGAAACGCCTCGGGTTTATCGAGCAACAACTCCAAACTTTGATCGATGAGTTTGATCGCGGTCTTTTTGTCGCGCCGGGCCATGACGACGGCCAGCCACCCCAGCGCCTCGACGCGAGTCTTGTCGCCATCGTGACCGTCCATCAAATCGAGCACCCGCACGGCCTCTTCGCGCCGCGCCAAAGCCAGACGAAAGGCGATTTCCATCAGCGCACGATTGCGCGCCATGTCGGCGCTGGCGTCGCCGGTGATCTGCGCCGCCGTCGCCAGTGCCTCGTTCAGATCGCGCGTGGCCAGCGCGGCGGCAAGAACGGCCAAAAGGCGGTTGCGGTCCCCTTGGTCGCCGACTGCCGCGTCAGGAAACCTTCTCGCACGGGGCAGATTGTAAGGCGCGAGCGCCGTCACGACGTTTGCGGCCGCAAAGGAGTTTAGCCAAGCGCGTTCGAGTGTGGAGGCCGCTTCGTCGATGAGCTTTCGTCCGTCCTGCGCTTGGCCCAGTTTCACCAAGAGGCCGCCGAGTTGCGCCCGCAAGCTGGCGCCCCAACTTGGCTCCAATTTGTCTGAGCGCAACCGCGCCGCTTCGACAAACTGCAGTGAACGCTCGGGACTGCGCACCACAGTCAGTTCGGCCAAGGTTTCGAGCATCTCGCAGCCGCGCTGGTCGGCAAGGCCGGCGGCGAGGCTCAACGCCTGGTCGTAGTCGATCGGCAGATTCGGCTGGCGCGCTAAATCAACCAAACGCTCGGAGGCGCCAATCAACACCTCTTGCTCGTTCGGTTTACCGAGTTGGGTTGCCCACGCTTCCGCCTGCTTGGCGTCCAATCGCGCCATGTAGCGCACGAGAAGCCCGCGGTTTTCGGCTTGGGGAAATTCCCACAGTTGCTCAAGCATCCAGCGCGCCAGCTCTTCTTGCGGCGAGGCGTCAAGCGGTGCGGGCGGCGGCTGATTCGCCGGCGGCGGCTCATCTTGTTTGAGCAACGTCAATTCGACATCGTTCGAACCGGCCAAGGTTCGCACGCCGCTAAAGCGGTAGCCTGGCTTGCGAGCGAAAATGTAGACCGCCCCGCCAAATAGTTCGTCAAGTCGAAATCGCCCGGTGGCGTCGGTCGTGACGCTCACGGGCTGCAACGCATCGCCGGAATTGAACACGGTCACGCCTGCCACCGGCTGGCGCGACGAATCGAGCACCAGGCCGACGACAAAGCCGTTCGTCCGGCGCAGGGCGATCGTGCCCATGTCGCTCGTTTCGCCGGCTTTGCCACGCACCTGTTGTGACTCGGCACGGACGAAGCGATCGGTCATGACCAAAGCTTGATACAAGTCGCCCGGCCAGAGCGGCCCGGAAACGAAAACGCCGCTCTCATCGGTGTAAAGGCTTTCCACCGACCCCGATGTCGATAGGCCGTGAATACCGATCCGGCGGCTCTCGTAGGCGCGGTTCGCGCTCAGGTTCACTTTGATGCGTGCCAGCGGCAGCCCCATTTCGTTGACCACGCGCCCGGACAGACGGCAGACTTTATCTTCATGCAGTTGCAGCCGCACCGGCTGTTTGAGCTGTTCCGGCGATAAGATCACCGCACCGTCGGTGACGGCGGCGGCTGAGCGTGCCCTGAGCGGCAGGTTGTCGGCCGGATCGATCTCTTTCAGCACAAACTTGCCGGCGGCGTCGGCCCGGACGTTCAACGACGGCTCGTAACGAAAGCCGCGTCGCGGCAGAATCAGTTGCACTTCCGCATGGGGCGCCGGCCGCCCCTGGTCGTCGATAATCATGCCCGTCACCTCCACCGAGCGTTCGATTTTCACGGAAACGTCAAGGTCTTGTTCCACGTTGATGGGCTCGGGCCAGACGTCGCCGAGCGCGGCTAAAAAACCGGGCGGCGTTTGCCACGGTTGAATGACGAGCTTGCCCGGCCGCGTGTAAGCGGTAAAGCGTCCGTCTTCATCAGAGGTTTCGTCGAAGACATAGCGGCCAACCTGAGTGTCGGGATCCAAAAGGGTAAACCGCAAGGTCACGTTTTTCACGGGCTTTTGATCGCGGTTATCGACCGTCACGCCGCGCACGATAATCGAGCGCTCTAGCGGCAGCCGCAGGTCGGCCACCTGCTCGCCGGCCGCGATGGTGATGGGCGGCGTCGGATCGCCGTAGACGACTTCACGTCGATTGCGATTCAGGCTAACGACATAGTCGCCCGGCGGCACACCGTGGAACTCAAACCGCCCTTGGTCATCAATCGGCAGCGCCGTCTGATAGTAGTAGACCCTGAACACCTCTTCCGCGCGTCGCGGTCCTTCTTGGCGGTGCAGGTCAACCGTGAGTCCCGCCGGCCGCTCAACACCTTGGGGCAATTCGATGGAACCGGAAATGGCGCCGGCCGCAGCGAGCCGAAGCGTGAGGTCGTTGCCAAGATCCCAACGTACTTTCGGTTGGCCGTAGCGCGGCGCGGTGATCAGTGCGAAGATGCCGCCGTCAACGGGAACATTGGATATCGAGAATCCGCCGTCGGCGGCGGTGACCTCCCGCCACGCGGCGGCGATTTCCGCGGTTAGCGACATGCCGTCGTAGCCCTGGTCGCGCAGGCGGAGCTCGTGCAATAGCCGCGGCTGAACCGTGGCGCCGGCGATCGGTTGGCCGGAAGTGTCGAGCAGTTTGCCGTGAAAGGTGGCCACCTCATGCAGGCGAAGACGAAGATTCTTCGCGTTGGGCGCGCGGAGATCAGCGGCCCAGCCGAGCCGGCGCCGCTCATCGCGAGCCATGACGGAGGGGAGCGCTGCGCCGCGAGCGGGTTCAAAGAGATCCTCCGCGCTGAATTGGTCGAACGCGAAGCGGCCGTGCCGGTCGGTGGTTGTCTCAGCCCGTTGGGTGCGTGTTTCGGCGTCCCACGGGCCACCCAACAACCAGACTGTCACGCCTGGTGCCGGGTTATCATCGCGATCGACGACGATGCCCATGATGGGCGGATTGTCTTCCGCCGGTGAATCGGCGGGCGCGGCATGCGCTGAGATGCCAAGCGTACAAACCAAGGTCGCCACGGCGAGCAGGGCCGGTGCGCAATGCGGGCAAGGCGCCTTTTGTC
>DASVGM010000156.1:0-3820 GCA_036379555.1 Pirellulales bacterium
CGATAGCTGGGGCCGGCGGCCGTCTTGGAGTGCGGCGATTCATCGCCGCTTTCATTCGTCGCGGAGCGACCCTCTGTCCGACCTGGATTGGCGGGGCGTCCCGGTGACCACCGAGGACTGCTAGCCGTTTAACTTGTTCCGGCATGTTGCGCGGGCCTTGTGACGCGGCGGCAAGTGATGCGAGGGCGATGGCCGGAGCGGCCGAATCCAAACGGCCGAGGTAAAAAGAAGGTCGCTCCGCGACAACGGAAAGCGGCGATAAATCGCACGCACTCCAAGACGACGGCAAGCCCCCACCGCCAGGCCCATCCTCCAGTCGCATCGAACCCGAAGATGAAGTCTGGACAAGGCAATAGTGAACACCACGATGCCCGGAGGGCGGCATTTTCCTTACAGAGCGCGTAACCGCGCCTCGGTTCCAATGCTGCCATCGACAAGCCGCACGTCCGGCAGGCTCAAGATGAATTCTTTTCCAAACGCCTTGGATGGCGTCGTAAAACCGGGGGCCAGCCCGTCGCGCAGCACGCGCTCGAGAGCGGCCAGGGCCGACAGGACCGTCAACGTGTAGCCATCGGGAGTTTCCAACGCGGCTTCCACCGTGTTGCCGGCCGCGTCGGAAACTTGCCCCCAAAGCTCGGCCCGCGTCGCGGCGCGCCTGGCTGCGGACGGGCCCGCGATGGTCCAGCCGACGCACGTCTCAGCCAGTTTGCCGACCAGGCGCGATCGCAACAGCCCCGCGAACGAGCGCAACAAGTGCGACTGCCGGGCCAAGGCGGGCGTCGCCGCCAGGTAGGTTTCGATGTTGGCGATGCCGGTCGAATAATAGGCGCTGGCCACGTCGCCCCAAGGAATGGTGACGGCCTGTTTCACGCCGGAGGGAAAGGTGATGTCGCGTTTTTTCCAATCGTGCGGCACGCGGCGGATTTCACCGTCTATTCGCGCGCGTCCGCCGGTGGGCATCACTTGAAGCATGGTCTTGGCCGTGCCGGGGCTGACGCCGCCGGTGGCCGTGAACGCCAGTCGCAGGTGCGTGGCGGCCGGTAGTTGGTCGGCCAACATCGCCGCCAGACAATCACTCGGCGCCACGTCAAAACCCACGGCCGGCAACAGTCCCACGCCCGCCTCACGCGCGCGGCGATCGAGGGCCGCCGCCGCTTCAATCACCTCAATTTCACCGGTGATGTCAAGGTAATGCGCTCGGGCCGTCAGGCATGCTTCCATGAGGGCCGGGGCGGTTCGCGAGAACGGGCCGGCGCAGTTGAGCACGGCCGTCATGCCCGACAGTTGATCGGCGACTCCGCCGCTTTCGTCGAGCGCGAAAACGCGAAACGGCAGATCGAGCCGCCGGGCTAGATTTTCGATTTCACGGGCGTTTCGGCCCGCCAACACGGGCCGCATGCCGCGGCGCGGCGCCTCCTCGGCGATAAGCCGTCCGGTATATCCATTCGCTCCGTAGAGCAGCCAATCGCATTTAGTGGCCATTGTCAGAATTAGTTACCTAAGCTTGGGTCGTTGAGAATCTGGAGCAATCGAAGTTCAAGCGCCCCACACGTCCGCCACTCGGTCGCTCCAACCGATACAAGCACACGGCGTCGGCTATTAAGAACACTAATCGGCTCTAATCATCACTAATCAGCAACGCGCCGGCATTCCCGCTTCCCCATTAGCGTCGATTAGTGTCGATTAGTGTTCCGATCATCCTGATTTGCGTGTCAACTTCTCAATGCGCGTCATTCAGAGGCTATCCGAAAACTCGCCGTGGGGCGGGCCGCCGGCCCGTCTGACTGCAAAAGACGGCTCGGCGAGCCGCCCCACGATACGCCGCCACGGCGAAATCCGAGTTTTCGGATAGCCTCTCAGTGGCTTGGCTTTGCCTGCCGACGATATTTTTCCTTGTATTTCTCCCAGAGCCGCCGCTGGCGATTGTTGAGATCGATGCGGCGGCCGGCGATGAAGGCCAGCGTGACTTTCGACGGCGTTTCCAGCGCGTCGCCCGTGCTGACAAAAAGCGTGGCATCCTTGCCGGCATCGAGCGAACCGAGCCGATCGGCCACGCCGAAAATTTGCGCCGGAGATAGCGTGATCGCGCGCAGCGCCTCTTCCGGCGGCAAGCCATAGGCCACGGCCGTGCCGGCCTGGTAGGGCAAGTTTCGCACCATCGAAGGCCGATCGGCGCCCCCGATGCAATAGCGAACGCCAAGCTCCTGCAAGCGGGCGGGCAACGTGAACGGAGCATCATAAGCGTCGTCGCGGCGGCGCGGCAAACGATGTACGCCGCCCAGCACCACCGGCACGTCAAGCCGTTTCAGCAGGTCGGCGCATTCCGCCGCGTCGTAACCGCCCAGCAGAATGACTTTCACCCGCTGCCGCTCGGCAAACGCCAACGCCGCTTGAATCTGCCGGATTTCATCCGCCTCGATCACCAGCGGCAGTTTGCCCTCCAGCACCGGCAGTAGCGCCTGCCAGCGGGCGTCGAAATCGGGCGGCGGGCATTTGCCCTCGGCGCTGGCCCGGCAGGCGGTCGCATAGCTCCGTGCCGACTCAAACGCCTGGCGTAGTTCTGCCAACTCGCGATCGCGGACCTTCACTTGTTCCGACGGCTTCGCTTGCCGCCAGCGATTGACCGGCGCCATTCGCGACCAGCGGAGATGAATGCCCGCCACGGGTTTGATCGTCATCTCCTCCCAAGTCCAGCCGTCTAATTGAATCAAAGCCGAAGCGCCGGAGAGCAGGTTTCCGTCAGGAACGGAAAGCACGCTCAACACGCCGGTCGAACGTGCCACGGGAATCAGTTCGCTGTCGGGGTTCAACACGACTTGGGCCTTGGCATTGGGGTTGATGCGGCCCGTTTCGGCGTCGTCGTTGGTGGCGCGGACCATCGGTATTTCGGTCAGGCCCAGTTCGGTGTAGGCGTCGATCAGGCCGGGATAAACATGCTGCCCCGCCACGTCGATGCGCTCGACGTTGTCCGCCAGCGGCACGTCGCGGCCGACGGCGACGATCTTGCCGCCAGCGCACAGTAGCACGCCGTTCTCAATCGGCGGTCCCGAAACCGGATAAATGACGCCGCCCACCAAGGCGATCGGATGATCTTGCGGCGCGCCGGGTATCTCCTGCGATGCCGTCGCGGGGCCAGCGGCCAAACCAAGGCACAGCAGCGCGACGAAAGCAAAGCGCCGCGGCAGACGCCGCGCCAGCGCGGCGGCCATAGGCCGTTTGGGCAGCAAAGGCACGTTATTCATTTTCATTTAATCCTCGCTTTCATCATCGTGTCGACCATGAACGCAAAACGCATCTTCTCTCGCGTAGGTCTCACGGCGGTCGTCGTCCAGCCCCGCAGGCTCCTCGCTAGAGGCGAGCGCGCGCTGAATGAGCGCGGCCCGCCGCTGGGCCACGCGGCGGCGGCGAGCGAGATCGTCCTGGCGGTCAAAGTATTTGCGGCCATCGATCCAGGTTTGCTCGCAACGGCTGAACGTTGAAAGCGGCGGCCCGCTCCATACGACGAGGTCGGCGTCTTTGCCGGCTTCCAACGAACCGACCCAGCGATCGATGCCAAGCTGCCGGGCGGAATTCAGCGTCACGAACTTCAGCGCCTCGGGCGGCGGCACATCGCCAAAACGCACCGCCTTGGCGGCCTCCAGGTTGAGCCGTCGAGCCAACTCGCGATCGTCGGAATTGAATGACACCAACACACCCGCCTGGTTCAACAGCGCGCCGTTGTACGCGCTGCCGTCAAACTGCTCCATCTTGATCGCCCACCAGTCGGAAAACGTGGAAGCTCCGGCGCCGTGCTTGGCGATCGCGTCGGCCATTTTATATC
>DASVGM010000157.1:0-3053 GCA_036379555.1 Pirellulales bacterium
GGCCCGGCTTCTCACGAAGCCGGCTACGAACCGCCGCGCACGGCGGCATACAAAGGCCGCCTCCGGCGGCTTCTGGCAAATTGATGACGGACATCCCTGACCTTCTTGCCTGGACTGCGCAAAATCGATCGTTGTGCCTCGACTTGCTTGCTACTAGATTTATTCCGCCACGATCGGGGCTTGTCCCCGTCGAGCGCTGACTGACTGGCTAGATATTCGGCGCCGAACGCGACCCCGTTTTCGCGTTGCCTTCGCCGCCTTCGGCGGCGAAGGCAACGCGAAAACAGAACGAATCGGTTGGGGGCGTTCGTTCTAGCCACTCAGTCAGCGCTCCACCGGGGCAAGCCCGGCGGTGGCCGTGCGGAACAAATCCGGTATGGAATTTCAACTCGTTATCGTATCAAAATGGGGCATTTTGCGCAGGCCAGGCCCATGCTGACGAGGAGGCGGCTTCTCCCGACCCCGTCCGCCTCGCGCGGACGGTGAAGAAGTTTGGCCGGCTATGACGCGCCCTTTGACGCCCGGCGATCTGCTGGCCACAATCGATCATGTGTTGGGATCGCCCCCGCGATCTCCGTCCGCGACCGTGCCGGCCTCTGGAGTAATTTGCGAAATGCTTGGACAATGCCAACGCCGCGAAACACGATCGCGCCTGCCGCGCATCGCGCTGGCCTGCATCACCGTGGCGGTCACGGGGGCGGCAGCGAGCACATCTGCGGCGGCCGAGCCGGCTGGCGGCGAAATCAGCTTTAACCGCGATATCCGGCCGATTTTGTCGGACCACTGCTTTGCCTGTCACGGGCCGGACGCCGCCCAGCGCCAGGCCGATTTGCGACTCGACACCGAGACAGGTTCCTTGGCCGATTTGGGCGGTCGTCACGCCATCGTGCCGGGCGATCTTCAGGCCAGTGAGCTTGTGCGGCGCATCACCGCGGCCGACCCCGATGAACGCATGCCACCGGCTGATTTTGAGCATCCGCTCTCGGCCGAACAAATCGCGCTGTTGACAAACTGGATCGCCCAAGGCGCCAAGTGGCAAGGGCACTGGTCGTTTGTTTCGCCCGTGCGGCCAGCATCGCCGGCGGTGCGAGACGCGGCCTGGCCGCGCGGGGCGATCGACGCCTTTGTGCTGGCGCGTTTGGAGGCCGAGAACCTCGCGCCCTCGCCCGAGGCCGATAAGGCGACTCTCTTGCGCCGCGTGACGCTCGATCTGACCGGCCTGCCGCCGGCGCCGGCCGAGGTCGATGCCTTTCTGGCTGATCCCTCGGCCGACGCTTATGAGCGCGTGGTCGATCGGCTGCTGGCTTCGCCGCGCTACGGCGAGCGCATGGCGGCGCGCTGGCTCGATGGCGCCCGTTACGCCGACTCCAACGGTTACCAGAGCGACGGCGAACGCTTCATGTGGCGCTGGCGCGATTGGGTGATCGAGGCTTACAATCGCAATCTGCCGTTCGACCAATTCACCATCGAACAGCTTGCCGGCGACCTGCTGCCCAATTGCACCCTCGATCAGCGGATCGCCACCGGCTTTAACCGTAATCATCGCGGCAACGCCGAAGGGGGCATCATTCCGGCTGAATACGCCGTGGAGTATGTCGTCGATCGCGTCGATACTACGGCCACCGTCTGGCTCGGGTTGACGCTGGGTTGCGCGCGGTGCCACGATCACAAATTCGATCCTTTCACGCAACGCGAGTTCTACAGTCTGTTCGCCTATTTCAACAACGTGCCCGAACGAGGCAAGGCGGTGAAATATGGCAATTCGCCGCCGGTGGTCCAGTCGCCCACTCGCGATCAACAGACCCGACTTCGCGCACTCGATGGACGGTTGGCGGCGGCCGAACAGGCGTTCGCCAGGTTGGCCGAGCAGGTCGACGCCGGCCAACGCCGATGGGAAGCGGCGCTCGTGGAAGCTGCGCCAAACGATTGGCAACTTACCGACGGGCTGGTCGCCGGCTTCTCTTTTGACGGCCATCTGACCAACAGCGCGCTGCCGCAGACGCCGGGACGTGTTGTCGACGGTGAAGCCGTCTTTTCAACCGGGCGTGACAATCAAGCGTTGCAATTCGACGGTCGCCGCTTGATCGACGCGGGCGATGTCGGCCGCTTCGGCTTTTACGATGATTTCACGCTTGCCGCCTGGGTGCGAATTGGCGAAGAGGGGCGTGGCACGATTGTTTCGCGCATGACCGACGAAGCCCAGGCCGACGGCTATTCGCTCTCCGTTGCCGGCGGAAGAATCCAGCTCAACCTGGTCAAGCGCTGGCTCGACGATGCGCTGCGCGTGCAGAGCAAACGCGCGCTCGCGCCGGGCCGCTGGTATCATATCGCCGCCACTTACGATGGCTCGCGGGTGGCCGCCGGCGTGAAGATTTACATCGACGGAGAAGCCGCCGAGCTGGACGTGTTGCTCGATGATCTCAACCAGTCGTTCGAGACGAAACAGCCGTTGCGGATTGGCGGCGGCGGTGGCCGCGAGGGACGCTTTTACGGCACGCTCGACGACGTGCGCGTCTATGGCCGTGCTCTTGATGGGGACGAAGTGCGAATCATCGCCACCGCGGAAGCCATTTCCGACATCGCCGCGATGGCCCCCGAACATCGTCCCGCCGGCATGACGCTCAAAATCCGCGCCTGTTTTCTCGCCGAGGCCGCGCCGCCAGCCGTTCAAGACGCCTGGAAAAATCTCGTTGATTTGCGAGAAGAGCGGATCGCGCTGGTCGAGTTGTTTCCCACGACGATGGTTATGCAAGAGATGCCGGAGTCTCGCGAGACGTTCGTGCTTTTGCGCGGCGAATACGACAAGCGCGGTTCGCGTGTCGAGCCGGGTTTGCCGGCCAGCTTGCCGCCGCTGCCGCCGGGCGCGCCTAACAACCGGCTGGGGTTCGCCCGCTGGCTGGTCGATCCGGCCAACCCGCTTACGGCCCGCGTGGCGGTGAATCGCTATTGGCAAATGTTGTTTGGCGCCGGCATCGTCAAAACGGTGGGCGATTTCGGCGCCCAAGGCGAGACGCCGAGCCACCCCGAACTGCTCGACTGGCTGGCCTGCGAAT
>DASVGM010000158.1:0-4342 GCA_036379555.1 Pirellulales bacterium
GACGCCGCCCATGCCCTCGTTTCGGTTTGCAAAGACGCCGGCGCTGATTGATCTGGTCATCGGGCCCCAGGTGCGGCGTCAGCCCCAATGCCTCACGCGCCTAATCGAGGCGTGCGGTCGAATTGTAACGGCAATGGGTCCAACGAATCCGGCATGCGGCAATAATCACATCGCGCGCCAGCCAAACGGCGAAGCTCCGCCTGCAATGATTGCTTCATCCACTTAGCGGCTTCTTGGCGTTTGGCTTCTCTTCGTCGCGTAGCGTTCTCCGCGCCTTGGACTGCAAGATGCCGAGCGTCTGGCCAACGCGAATGAAATTGTCGAGTTCCTGCTCTTCCTTCTCCGTCAATTTCCCCTTACGGTTCTTTTCCGCCAACTGATTCATGCGGACTCTATCTTGCTTGGCGAACCTAAGGCGCAGAATGTCGCGCGCCGCGGCGCACGACAAATACGGCTCGGTCGGATCGACCACGCGGCGTAGAATCTCCATTTCACTGCTGGATGGCGGAGCGACCGTTGACATTGCGATTGAGCGGTGAAAAGGAACGGGGTGGGCGGTGCGGCTGCTGAGAGGATTATAGCCTATTGTCATCGGCGGTTCAAATTCAGGTGCCGACAACATGTCGAATGTCTTTCATCAAAAGGAATAAATGAAGCGGATCCGTGGGCGAGGGCACAAAACCAAAGTGTGCGTAAAAACTTCGCGCCGTGTCGTCTTTCGCGCGGACGGCAAAGGCGCGGATTCCGGCAATATCCGCCGCTTGAAGAGTTCTCCGCATCGCGTCTTTTAGCAGTCCGGCACCCAGCCCGCGGCGTTGCCAAGGGGTGCTGACGGCTAACCGCGCGAGCAGCATGATTGGGATTGGGTGGCGAGTCAACCCTTTGCCCAGGCGATCTGGAGCATCATCGTATGCGACCTCGCCAACGGCCAACGAATAGTAGCCGACAACCGCTTGATTCGATACCGCCGCATAGGTCTGCGCCGCGCCGGCCTTTTGGTTAATCAAGGCAAATCGAGCCAGGAACCGGTTTAACTCCTCTTGCCCACAGTCAAACTCTGAAACAATATGGTCGGCACGGAGTTTTTCGATAGTTAAAGACGCGTTCATGTGGTCGCATCGGCCTCAAAGACGCTCCTTTCTTGGAACAACCGCCGGAGGCGCGGCAGGTCGCGCGGATCGGCATCAAGCGCCTCGATAAATGCTCGCCAACGATCGGCGTCTAAACCAAATCGCGAGCGATCGGCAAGTTTCTCATCTGCGCGCAGCAGCGCGCTTTCGAGCACGAACTCTGTTACCGAACATTGCGCAATACTGGCCGCGGCCTGAAGCTTCTGTTCAGCTTGGGGGGAAAGGTGAAGATCAAGTTGGAGATGTGGTGCGGTTTGCGGTGTCACGGCTATTCAAATACCCAGAAGCCTTTAATATGGAACCTATGCCAGTATAACATCGCCGCGGCGAGAAAAGGCGCGATCGTCATCCGCGTCGACAATCACGAAGAAACATGCGATATTCTCCTTGTCGATGGCGTGTCTGGCAATGATTCGCCCACGAGATATTGCTAGCTTCGTCCAGCCGCACTGAAAACGACTCCCATGACCATGACCTCCGCACATTCGCCGCGCTCTTCGCTGGCCTGGATCGATCAGGAACTGGCCGGTCTGGCCGAGCGCGATCTATTGCGGCGCACGCGCACGCACACCGGGCCACAAGCGGTTGTCGTCGAGTTCGATGGACGCGAATGGATCAATTTCGGTTCAAACGATTATCTGGCGTTGGCAGGCGACGCGCGGCTGGCCGCCGCCGCCAAATCGACGCTCGATCGGGAGGGGTGCGGCAGCGGCGCCAGCCCGCTGCTGGCCGGACATAGCGCGGCCTTGGCGCAATTGGAAACGAGGCTCGCCGAATTTGAGGGCGCGGAGGCGGCGGTCGTTTTTCCCTCGGGCTTCGCGGCGAACATGGGCGCCATCGCCGCGCTCGCCGGTTCGGGCGATGCGGTGTTCAGCGATGCCTTGAACCACGCCAGTATCGTCGATGGCTGCCGGCTCTCGCGCGCCGAAGTTCATGTTTATCCTCACGGCGATTGGCGGACGCTGGAAAAAGAGCTGAAACAAGCCGCCTCGTTTCGCCGGCGGCTCATTGTGACCGACGGCCTCTTTAGCATGGATGGCGATCTCGCCCCCTTGGGTGAACTGGCCGACCTGGCCGAACGCTATGACGCCATGCTGATGGTCGATGAAGCGCACGCGACCGGCGTTTTGGGCGCGTTGGGTCGGGGCGCTTGCGAACTAGCAGGCGTCGAAGATCGGGTGGCGGTTCGCATGGGCACGCTCAGTAAAGCGCTGGGAGCGGCGGGCGGGTTTGTCTGCGGCAGCCGCGCGCTTGCCGACTGGCTGATCAACCGCGCTCGCCCTTACGTTTTTTCCACGGCGCTGCCGCCGCCGCTGGCCGCCGCGGCCACGACCGCTTTGGAAATCGTCGCCGCCGAACCTGATCGCCGTGGGCAAGTGCTCCGTTGGGCGCAGTGGCTGCGCGATCAACTCACGGCGCGCGGCTGGCGGATTGGCCGCTCGGCAAGCCAGATCGTGCCTTTGATTGTCGGCGATGCGCGCCGGGCGATGGAACTCTCCGCCCGGCTTGCCGAGCACGGCGTCTGGGTTCCGGCCATCCGTCCGCCGAGCGTGCCCGAACAGGCCGCCCGGCTGCGAATCAGCGTTTGTCACGGCCACGACGACGCCATGCTGGGCGCGCTTTTGGCGGCGCTCGACGCGGTGGGCAATGCGGGTTAAAGACCGCGTTCTTGACTTCCGCCGCTCGATACGCTTTGCTCTTATACGAACCTGAAATACATGGAGGATGGCCTTCCCAGGCCGTCCCGTCACCACGCCGCCGTTACTGGACGGCCTGGGAAGGCCATCCTCCGAACACCAAACGCGATTTTCGGATCGATTTTAGAGGCGATCCGAAGTGGAGTTGCCCGCAGGCCGTTTGGCTGCTGGCAAACGACGATCGCCAACTACGAATGCCGCACTCCTGGAGATCCCTATCATGACACGCTTTCGTTTCACTTTCCTAACCGTCGCGATCGCAGCGGCGCTCAACGTGCCGCTCGTCTTCGGCGCTGAAGAGAAGCCGATCGAGCCGATCAACGGCATCGATCTTTCCGGCTGGAAAACCAAAGGCGACGCCAGCAAGAGCCACTGGACTTTGGGCAAGGCCGCGCTCAAACCGAACGACCCGGCGCAGATGGAAATCACGCCCGGCGGCAAAGAGCTAATTAACGCCAGCGGCGGCGGGACCGATCTTTATACCGAACGGAAATTCGGCGATGTCCATATCGAGCTTGAGGTGATGGTGCCCAAAGGCTCGAATTCGGGCATCTACCTGATGGGCGAATATGAGATCCAGGTGTTCGACAGTTACGGCAAAGAGCGGCCGGCGCAACAAGACATGGGCGCCATCTACAGCGCCAGCGTGCCTAAGGTCAACGCCGCCAAGCCCGCCGGCGAATGGCAAAAATTCGAAATTGACTTCGTGGCCCCGAAATTCGAGGGCGACAAACGAACCAGTCCCGCGCGGTTTGTCAAAGTCACGCTCAACGGCCAGATCATCCATGAAAACGTCGAGATGAAAGGCGTCACGCCCGGCGGGCTGACCGGCAAAGAAGCGGCCGCGGGTCCGCTGTTGTTTCAAGGAGACCACGGCCCGGTGGCGTATCGCGGCATCAAGATATCCCACCAAAGTTCCAACGGCAAATAGACCATGAAAATCTACATCGTGCGTCATGCTTGGGCGGAAGACCAAGACGAGACAAAATACCCGGACGACGATTTGCGGCCGTTGTCGCGCAAGGGGCGCAAGCGTTTTCGCCGCCTGGCGCGGAAACTGGCCAAACGCGGCTGCGACGTGGCCCGCATTGCCACCAGTCCGCTCGTGCGCTGCCGCCAAACCGCCGACATCCTGGCGGATTACCTGGCGAGCGAAGCGGTGATTGTGGAGCTCGACGCTCTGCGGCCGGGCAGCCGCGTTGAACCGCTGTTGGAATGGACGCGCCAACAGCAAGGGCAGGACGTGGCCTGGGTAGGTCATGCTCCCGACGTCGGCGGGCTCACTGCCGCGTTGATTGGCGAAAGTGCCGCGATTGAATTCGACAAGGGCGCGGTGGCGGCGGTCGAGTTCAGCGACCCGCCCGCCGCCGGCCGCGGCGTGTTGCGCTGGCTGGCCGTGGCGGAGTTGCTGAAGTGCTAGCCCGGATTATTCACCAGCCGGCACGGTCTCAAATCGAAACATGAAGGGTTGACAGTTGTTACTTCGTTTCGTCGTGGCGGCGTTGGACCGTTGAT
>DASVGM010000159.1:0-7170 GCA_036379555.1 Pirellulales bacterium
GGGGCACATCCAGTCGACGACGATGGTTTTGGCGATGGCGGTGTTGACATTGGCCGGCGCGCCCGAGTTTCCGCCCAGCGGCAGGAAGTAATTCGTCTGATTGTACAGCGGGGCTTGCTCGGTGTAGGGCATGATGGCAAACATCCAGCTTCGCCCGGTGCAGATTCCCGAGCGGCCGACGGTGCCATTGCCCAAGTAGCATTGCGGAAACTTCTTGCAGGCATCGATGTAGTTCTGCACCGCCAAGCCGATTTGCTTCAAATTGTTGTTGCATTGCGATCGCCGCGCCGCTTCACGCGCGGCCTGAACCGCGGGCAGAAGTAAGGCGATCAAGATACCGATAATGGCGATTACCACCAATAATTCCACCAGCGTGAATGCCGGCCGCGACGTCAGGTTACGACGCATAATAGACCCTCCGAACGAAGAACACGGGTAATGAAGAGAGGACGTCGCCCGGCTGCCGCCACCATATCGGGCGATTTCGCTCACGCTAGCAACACAAAGGGTAATTGTCAAGAACCCGTGTTTGACATTTACCAGCGTAAATCGCGGCGCGGTTCGAGCGGATAGCGGCTGTCGATCTGCCTGATCTGAGCCAGTGCGGCGTCGTCCAGCGATGCGGGGAGCATGATTTGCACCTCGGCGAAAAGATCGCCGGGCGGGCGATCGGCCCCGGCCACGCCGTGCCCCTTGATGCGCAGCTTGGCGCCGCTGCCGCTGCCGGGCGGCACGCGCAGCGACACCGTGCCCTTGGGCGTCGGCACGTCAATCTTGGCCCCCGCGGCCGCTTCGAGCAGGGTGACCGGCAAACGCACGTAGAGATGGTCGCCTTTGCGTGTGAAAAACGGGTGGCCGGCCGTTCGCACCGTGACCAGCAGGTTTCCGCGTGGTCCGCCGTTGGCCCCCGGTTCGCCGCGCCCGCGCAAGCGAAGTTTTTTGCCGTCTTCAATTCCCGCCGGAATGCGGACGGTCAATGTCTCACGCTCGCCGTTTTCACGCATCAAGGTGAGCTGAGTTTCGCCGCCGCTGACGGCCAAATTGAAGGGAATTTCGACCTCGGCTTCGATGTCGGCGCCGGCAACCGGCGCCGTGCGGCCGCGGCGCGAACCTCGCCCGCGCCGCATTTGGCCAAAAATATCGCCCATGCCGCCGGGCATTTCGCCGCCAAAAAACTGGGCGAAGTCGAAACCCTCGGCGCCGGCGCCAGGCGACCAACCGGCGCCGCCGCGTGGCCCGCCGCCTGGGGCGGCCTGCTCGAAGGCGCTGCCGTAACGATCGTACATTTCCCGTTTTTTAGGGTCTTTGAGCACGTCGTACGCGGCCTGAATCTCCTGAAACTTGGTTTTGGCGTCTTTATCGTCAGGATTGACGTCGGGATGGTATTTGCGTGCCAACCGCGCGTAGGCCTTGTCGATCTCCGCTGGAGAGGCCCCGCGATTCAGTTCCAGGCTTTTATAAAAGTCTTCCGCCATGCGTCGGGTAATTCGTGCTGATGAAGTCGCTGGCGCATTGTACGGCCGTGACCCACGCGCCAGCAAGACGCGAGCCGCGTTGACGGCGGCGATTTCATCCGATCAAATCACTACGATCATGCGAACCATCGGCTACGGCATTATCGGGCTCGGCTTCTTCGGCGAAAAGCACGCCGAAGTCGCCGCCTCGCTGCCCAATGTTCACTTGCACGCGCTATGCACGCGCAACGACCAGCGGCGGCGGCAAATCAAACGGCGGCTCAAGGTGCCTCGAGACTATCGTGATTACCACGAACTGCTGGCCGACCCGGAGATCGAAGCCGTCAGCGTGGTCACGCATGTCAACGACCATTTGGAGCCGACTCTGGCGGCGCTTGAGGCCGGCAAGCATGTGCTGTTGGAAAAGCCAATGGCGGCGCGCACGGCCGATTGCGACCGCATGATCGCCGCCGCCACACGCGCCGACCGCATTTTGATGGTCGGACACATCTGCCGTTTCAATCCACGGTATGCTGTCGTGCGTGAACGCATCGCCGCCGGGGAGATCGGCCGCATCGTTTCGATGTACGCCCGGCGAAACATTCCGGCCGCCGTCAGCCAGACGGTGCTCGAAAAAGTCGGCCCGCTGTTGGGCGACGGCGTTCACGACACCGACCTGATGCTCTGGATGTCGGGCGCGCAGGTGGAAACGGCCTATGCGCTGACGAAGAGCGTGCGCGGCCTGCCGCACCCTGATATCGGCTGGGCCATGTATCGCTTTGATACCGGCGCGATCGGCGTGATTGAAAATGTCTGGTTCTTGCCGCCGGGCACGCCGTTTCGCATTCACGAGCAGTTGGAAATCATCGGCACAGAGGGGTCGGTTTACGTTCATGGCGGCGATACAAATGTCGTCGTGCAGGGGCGCGGCGGCACCGATGCGCCCGATACGCATTACTGGGCACAGATTCACGGGGAGCCGGTCGGCGCTTTGCGCAACGAGATGGCATATTTTGCCGGCTGCGTGGCGCGCGGCGAGCAGCCCGTCGTGGTCACGCCGGCCGAAGCGCGGCAAGCGGTGGCGGCGGTCACGGCCGCGGAGCGTTCGGCCGCCACGGGCAAGGTTGTCCGGCTTTGATCGTCGCTTGCCTTCCTACCTGCGCCGCGACAATCTATAATCGACCTTTTACACCAAAGAGCGTAGGGTCGGCACCATGCCCGTGCAGATGGAGTTGTCGCGGATCATTATCAGCGAGATCAACGATCAACAAGTCATCTACCTAAAAGAGGTGGACGGCGATCGTTCGTTCCCGATTTTAATTGGCCTGTTTGAAGCGACGAGCATCGATCGCCGCGTCAAAGGATATTTGACGCCGCGGCCGTTGACGCACGACTTGCTCGTGAGCGTGGTGGATAATCTAGGCGGATCCTTCCAGAGCGTGATCATCAACGAACTGAAGGAGCACACCTACTATGCCCGGCTGCGCATCAAGCATGAAGGCGAGCTGATTGACATTGACGCCCGGCCTTCCGACGCCATCGCCGTGGCCGTCACCTGCGACCCGCCGCTGCCGATTTACGTTTCCGAAGAGGTGCTGAACGACGTGTTGGGGGGATAAGGCGTCGTTTTCACATCGGTCTACGGACTGGCGGGCGCGGCATTCAAAAAATGCTCGAAGAACCGGTAGACCTGTTCGTTTGATTCGAGTGTAGGTGAATGGCCCTGGCGATTGGTCATGGCCACGCGACCTGAAAACCCCAGCAACTTGTTGACGGCAATCGTATGGTTCAGGGCCGGCCAACGCCGCGGCGTGTCTTCGGCGCCGCCAGACACCAGGAACGGGCGAGGCGCCATCAGGGCGTGCAACTCGTGCAGGTCGAGTCCCTGCTCGACGAGTGCTTTATAGGCGCCGGTGCGAGGCTTTTCGCTGTCGGGAATACCCTTTGGCCGAGGTGGCTTGCCCGGTTCGTGCCCCAAGTACCACGGTTCCCAATAGTTTATGCCGGCCCGACTTTCATCAAACACGATTCCGCCGTCGCTCCAAGCGGCGCAGGCGAACTTGTCGAACAGGCAGGAGGCGAACATCGCCCACTTGCCCCCGTACGAATGGCCGACGATGCCGATTCGCCGCGCGTCCACAAAAGGAAGATTGGCCAGCGCCTGCCAACAATTAGCCGCCATGTAGGCATGCAGCGATAACGGCTGCAACTGCGCGTCGTTCTCGCTGGGATAAAAAGTGCTTGGATCGCTGCCCAGCGAAAGGGTCACAAAGCCGCGGCGGGCAAGTTGAGAGGCGAAATCGCGCAGCGGCGACTTGCCCAGGCCGATCCCGGTCAGGGACTCATAGTACACGACGACCACCGCCGGAAATGGCCCGTCGCCGTCCGGTTTGAGCAGATAGCAATCGTCGGTGGAGCGGTCTGGGGCGATCTGTATTCGGACGTGGCGCTGAGTGAAGTTGTCGCGACGCTGCTCCTGAAGGTATTCGATCTTGGGGTCTTTCAATAGCGGCGGCCATTGCCCCATGATCGCGTGCCAGCGGTCGAGGATTTCACGGCGACGAGCCGGCCAATCGTCGGCGGTTTGAACCGCGCGTCCGTCATAGAATTTAAGCGGCGAGCGAAAGCTGCCGAAATCGTTGGCTTGCTCCGGCGGCGGCTGAAAATACTGATCGAGCTTTCCGGCAAGCACGGCGTCGAAGAGTTTGTAGGCCGCTTCGCGCATCTCCGGCGGGAAATCGTGGCCACACTTGGGATGCTCGATGCGCAGCCCATCCTCCGCGCCGTACAGCTTGAAGATCGGCCGGGCGGCGGCGGCGATTCGGTCCACACTGTCAGCGCGGAAGTTCGAGTCCTTGGTCGGCGCGACAATGAGCACATGGCGCGGGGCCAGAGCGCCGACCATTTCCTGAAAGTCGAACGGGATGTCGGCCAGCCGGTCCTTGTAATCGGCCAACGCGGGCATGTAGTACTTTTGGCACCAGCCCTTGCCCGCTCCCCAGCGATTCGGATCGCCGCCGAAGTAGTCGAGGAACGAGTCGAGTCCGCAGCTCGAAACGATCGCCGTGAGTCGATCGTCGAACACGGCGGTGTACACCGAGTTATGCCCGCCGAGGGAATGGCCGATGGCGCCGAATCCCCGGGAAGCATCCACGTAAGGCAGGGACGCCAGCAGGTCGATACCGCGCATGTTGTCCCAGATCGCCTTCAACGTGCAACTCTGCCAGCCGAGCTTGTTCAGGTCGGGGCGATACTTGGCGAGCAGGGGGTAGTTCGGCGCCAGCGTCACATATCCGCGCTGGGCCAGTTCCAGCGCGTAGTCGCGATTGGCGAGCGTGCCCAGGCCGACCACGCTCCCGGGGCCGATGACGTCGTTGGTGCCATGCAGGCAGAGGACCGCCGGCGCTTTCCGCGTACCGGCGAGCAAGTCCTTGGGAATGAGCAGGTAGGCCGGCACGCGGCCGCCTGGCTCCGCGGCGTAAGTAATGAGCCGGCGCACGAACGTGCCGCCATCAACCTCCTCCTCGATTTTCATGTCGAGCGGGCAGCGTTTTTCCTCGCCGGGGAGC
Organism: Pirellulales bacterium; assembly: GCA_036379555.1. Classification (GTDB taxonomy): domain Bacteria; phylum Planctomycetota; class Planctomycetia; order Pirellulales; family JAICIG01; genus DASSFG01. Next base: position 5,024 of record DASVGM010000159.1, read on the forward strand.
CGGCCCATAATGGCCTCCATGCCGCGCACCACCTCGGCCCGGCGTTTCGCCCAGTCGTCGACCGATTTCACAGCCGCAGGCTTACCGTTTGAGTCATGGTAGAGGAGCAGATTGTCGCGCGGCAGGCGGGAGAGGCCCGACTCCGCCTTTTCGCCGGCCTTGGCGGTCGGCTCCTCCGCCGAGAGCGTGGCGAATCCCGCTGTGGCCGTCAGCAGAGCTGACATCAGCATGAGATGAAATTGGATTGGTGTAGACTCAGCGACGCAAACGCGGGAATGGCTCATGGTCTGAACACGTTTTGTTCATGGGGTAGGATCGCGGCATAAACCACATTATCATACTCGAATTCTACTCTCGATGGTGGAGCCCCGCAGCCGAATGCCACGTCGTTAAAATTTTTGGCGGCGTGCGGTAGAATAAGAGCGTCACAAAAACTCAGCCGTGGAATACCCCTTGATCGATAAATCCGAAGCGCGTGTGCGGAACATGTTCGGCGAAATCGCCGGCCGCTACGACTTCTTAAACCACCTGCTGTCGCTCAACGTCGACCGTTACTGGCGCTGGCGCACCACGCGGGCGGTGCCGCCGGCGGATGGCCCCATTTTGGATTTATGCACCGGCACCGGTGATTTGGCGTTGGCTTATTTTCGCGCTAGCCGCGGCCGAGCCAAAATCGTCGGGGCGGATTTCTGCCACCCCATGCTCGTCTTGGGAGACGAAAAACGCCGCCGCGCCAAGTGCGACGGGCAACTGACCTTTGTCGAGGCCGACGCCCAGCGGCTCCCTTTTCCAGACGACTATTTTTCCATCGTCTGCGTGGCCTTCGGGCTGCGCAATGTCACCGACACCGATCGCGGCCTGCGCGAAATGGCGCGCGTCTGCCGGCCCGGCGGCAAAGTGGCCATCTTGGAATTCTCGCTGCCAACCTGGTCGCCCCTGCGCGCCGCCTATCTGATGTACTTTCGCCACGTCCTGCCGCGCATCGGGCAACTGTTGGCCCGAAATCGGCATGAGGCGTATAGCTATCTGCCCGAGACGGTGAGCGAATTTCCCAGCGGCGCCGCGCTGGCGGAGCGCATGCGACAGGCGGGGTTGGCGGAAGTGGGCTTCCGGCCGTTGACGTTGGGTGTGGCCACGCTTTATGTAGGCGGCAAATGAAACCGAACATGTTCCGTCGCCTTCGCCTGCTGCTGGAGATGATTCGCTTTAGCCACACGGTTTTCGCGTTGCCTTTCGCGTTGTTGGCCGCCGTGATGGCCTGGCGCGAAGGACATGCGGCGTGGCGTTGGCGCGATTTGGCCGGCGTCGTGCTGGCGATGGTGTTCGCGCGTAGCAGCGCGATGGCCTTTAATCGCCTGGTCGATCGCCGGCTCGACGCCGCGAACCCGCGAACGCAATCGCGTCATTTGCCCGCCGGCCTGCTGAGCGTTGCCGGCGTGACGGCTTTTGCTTGCGCCAGCGCCCTGGCGTTTGTCGCCAGCACGCTTTTGTTCTTGCCGAACCGCTGGCCGCTGTGGCTCTCGATTCCGGTGTTGGTTTTTCTCTGTGGATATAGCTTTACCAAGCGGTTTACGGCGTTGGCTCATTTCTGGTTGGGAGCGGCCTTGGGCTTTTCGCCGGTCGCCGCCTGGCTGGCCATTCGCGGCGACGTGCAGTGGCCGCCCGTGGTCTTGGGTGTGGCCGTGATGTTCTGGGTCGCCGGCTTCGACATGATTTACGCCTGCCAGGATGTCGAGCATGATTTCGCCGCCGGGCTGCACAGCGTGCCGGCGCGGCTCGGAGTGCTGGCAGCGTTGCGGTTGGCCGCGTTTTGCCATCTGCTGACGATCATCGCTCTCTTGTCGCTGCCCTGGGTTTATCATCCCTTAGGCCCGATCTACATCAGCGGCATCGTCTGCGTGGCCGGGCTTTTGGTTTATGAGCACCGCCTGGTCCGTCCCGACGACCTGACTCGCGTCAACCTGGCCTTTTTCAACGTCAACGCCGTGGTGAGCATCGGGTTGTTCCTGGTCGGCGTGGCCGATCTTTTTATCCGGGGATGAACTCTATACCGCACACGGGCAGGACTAAGACATTTTCACATGCTCGGGTAGGATGGGCCTCCTGGCCCGTCACGCTGGCTGGTGACGGGCCAGGAGGCCCATCCT
>DASVGM010000160.1:0-9268 GCA_036379555.1 Pirellulales bacterium
CTCGCCTTCGGCCCGCGCCCCCTACCGCTGGCATTCAAATCCGTGGGGTTTAGACCACGTTGTAAACCGGTCGGCGAAGTCTCTGCTGCGCGCCGGGCAAGTCGCCGATCATCGGCGACCCGTGCGATGACACGATCGGCGACAACATTTGGAAGTCAAGAACGTCAACATCGAATTCACATGAAAGGAGAATGTTTATGGCTCGCGCGTGTTTGGCAACCATGCTCTTTCTTAGCGGCGTCCTGACGCTGACGCCTCCCCTGAGCGAAGCGTTCGCGCAGCGTCACGGCGGTGGGGGATTTCACGGCGGCGGATTCGGCGGCGGATTCGGCGGCGGCGGATTCGGCGGCGGGGGATTTCACGGCGGCGGATTCGGCGGCGGCGGGTTTCATGGTGGGTTCGGCGGCGGAAATTTCAACCATTTCCAATCGCGGACCAGTCCCCACCGGCCCCAAGCCGCGTTCCAACCGAGCTACCATCCTCAGCAGGCGCGGACACAACAGGTCTATCGCCTCAACTACAACCGACAGCAGTCCGCGCCGCGGCAGTCGATCGGGACGAACCACAGCCGGCAGCAAATCGGGCAGCGGTTCGCCTTGCCGAGCCTCAACCACCATCAGGCCGAACCGCAGGTGGGGCTAAGCGGGCACCGCGCGAACCAGGCGCCGGCCGACATGCGACGCCCGACGCATCTCGGCCCAAAGGCCAGCCCCGCGGCGCAACTTGCCCACGAAAAGGCGCTGGCCGCGAAAACACGTCTAGTCCCTCGGACCTTCGCCACTGGCCAGGGCGGTTCGCGGGCGGCGACGGCACAAGCCGCTCTTCAAGCAGCGCTGGCGGCGCGGGGCAGGCACGGTTCAAACCCCCAAACGACGCCTGGCGGCATGAGGCCAACGGCATCGCCCGCGACGGCCAATCAGCATCCGCAGCAGGCGCTGGCCTATCTCTCCAAGCAACGTCCGAAAGTGCCCCTGAGAACAGTGTTCGCGGCGGCGCAAACGGCCGCCATCGCCAAGCTCAACCCCGTCCAGCAAGCCGCCGCGCAGGCCGCTGTTTTGCACAACACCGCCCAAGCGAACGCGAGCCTGCGCCCGACCACCCATCCGGGCGTTCATGGTATGGCCGCGTCCGGTCAATCGCATAAGCCGGCGGTCGGCCCCCAAGCTACTCTCGGCTTGAACGGCGCCGGCAAGGCCGCGCCAACCTTTGGGGGAAAGGGCAAGACAACGCTGCATCCGGCCCTCTTGCCCGTCGCAACGCTGGGTGCCGCCAATCTGGCTGGCGGAGCTCACGTTGCGGGCACGCCGAAGACCAAACCTATTCTGCCGGCGGCAGGCAGCCTCGGCCTCACGAACAACCAAGCGGTCCTGACGAACTTCGTCTTGGGCATCGTCGGCGACGGCATCTTGCTGGCCAGGGGCGCCCTCAGCGGCGGCGCGTTCTCAAATAACGGTGGAGGCGGTGGTGCTGGGGGCGGCGGCGTAGACGACGGATCGAACGACGGATCGAACGACGGATCGGACGACGCAGGCGGCGATGCCCCGGGCGACTACGGATCGGCTTTCGATTCCGGTTGCGTTTACGTGCCCAACAGCGGCGATGGACAGGACGGCGGCGATGGTCAGGATGGCGGCGATGGACAGGGCGGCGGCGACGACAACGGCGGCGTGCTGCTTAACGTGAGCCAAGACCCGTACGGCGCCGGCGACGGTGGTTCCAGCGACGAGGGCCGCGGACAAAACGCCGATGGCGGCAGCCCAGCCGTTGCTGGCGGCGGTCAACAGGTCGCCGATGCCGGCGATGCCAATGCCGGCGATGCCAATGCCGGCGGTGCGAATGCCGTCGATACCGGCGCCAACGTCGTGGATGACGGCACGGATCAGTCCGGCAGTGCATCAGCCGCGAACGCCGTGTCACCTTCTTCATCGAGCGATTTGTCGAACCATTCTATCAGGTTGGCTTCGGCTTCGTCGGACAGCGGCGGCCAGGGCGGGGCGAATGACTCCCCCGCGGTCTACGATCCGCCCGCCACCAAGATCGCGGCCGTACCGCAGGTCGGGCGGTATCTCAACATCGTCAACCTGAGCGGCGCCCCGGCGACGGTTTTCGTTAAGTACCACGCGCAGAACCAGACTGGGGCGTCGGACTGGTTTCCCTCCGCGCCTGAGAAGACGGATGATGCGCTGGCCTTTGAATTGCAGGCCGGGCAGGCCCTGGAGGTTTGGGACGGCGATTGGCGCGTCTACGCCGACAAGGCGCGAGTATGGGCGCGGTCGGACGACGGCAAACGTCAATGGGATCGTTATGAAGCCAAGGATCTGTTGCTCGTGTCTGAAACCAATGACCAGGGGCAACCATGTTATTTCTCACCCGACGCTCAGACATTGAGCTTCGGCCTTAAATAGTGTTCCGCGGATCGGCGCGCGCCAACCGCCCGCGCTGGCCCGTCAGTCTATATCTGTTCACACAAAAGGAGCTATTCGCCATGCCTCGAACCGTTTACCACACTCCGCTATTTCTCGCGACGGTGTTTTTCGTTTGCCACGCGGCGCAAAGCCGCGCGTGGACGGAACCTGTTGGAAAGGCGCCCACGTTGCCGCGGCCAGACAGAGCGCCCGCGGCGCCGACGCCGGATGACGCCATCGCTGAGTCGCTTGGCGCCGCGCAGGCGGACATGAACAACAAGCGTTACGACGCGGTGATCGCCAAATGCACCGCCGTGTTGGCCACGCAGCCTGACAACTACGGCGCGCTTACCATGCGCGGGCTGGCGTGGCACAATAAGGGACTCGCCAGCGCCGACAACATGGACCTTGAGAACGCCGTGGCCGACCACACCGCGGCGCTTAAGATCAAACCCAATGACGTTCGCGAGTTGCTGTGGCGCAGCGCGTCGTACATGGTGAAAGGAGATCCTCAGGCGGCCCTACGAGATCTGTCGCGAGCGATCGAACTCGACCCGTCGTCCGCCTCCGCGCATGTCTTGCGCGGCTCGTGCTATGTGCGTCTCAGAGCGGGCGCCCTGGCGCTGGCGGATTACACGAAAGCGATCGAGCTCGACCCAAACCAACCGGAGTCCTACTCGGGACGCGCGTTGGTGTATGTGACCTTTGCGGGGATGGGCTTGGTTCCGGGAAACCGGCCCGCCGTCGAAGACTACCAGGCGGCGGTGCAAGACTACCGGCAGGCGATCGAATTGTGCGCGTCCGACATCGCGCCTCTGGCGTCCGCCAAATACATCAACGAATTGGCGTGGCTGCAAGCGACTTGCCCTGAGAAGCAAATCCGCGACGGGCAGGCGGCGTTGGCCGGGGCGAAGCGAGCGTGTGAGCTGGCCGAGTACAAGGAATTCAACTATCTCGACACCTTGGCCGCGGCCTACGCGGAAACCGGCGACTTTGAGAACGCCATTACCTGGGAATACGGAGCGGTCGATCTGGCCAGCGGACAACCGCGGGTGCAACTGCTGCAACGCGCGAAACTTTACGAGAAGCATCAGCCGTTCCGCCTGCCGTCCAACCCCGTGCCGCCCCTCTCAGGGCCGCCGACAGGCAAAAAGCAGGTGGCGGGCGACAAGCAGTAGACGGTAGGCGGCAGGCAAGAACGCACAAACAATTCCGCCGGCTTAGCGGCAAAAGAATCATTCAACCCCGATTTGGAGAACTTGTTTATGTCGACACGCACCATTGCGATCGCCGCCGCTCTGGCGGCCGGTATGTTGAACTTTTCCCCGCGTGCTTCCTTTGGCCAGGAAGCCTTGGCGGAGGCCTTTTTGGAAAGCGCCGAAAGCGCGCTGCACGCGGGAAACACCGCCAAGGCGGCGCGGCTCTACGCCGCTGCCTTGGGTGAAGCGTATAGCCTGGAAAGCACCTATCTTACCGCCAGGGCGCTTGTGGGCGCCGCGATGGTCCACGTGGAACTAGGCGCGTGGGAAGAAGCCGAGCAAAACGTCCGCGCGGCCCTGGCCTTGTGCGAGGCGCTCGATGAGATGCCGCGTGAGGAGCGGGAGGCGGCGCTAAACTGCCTGGCCATCGTCTATTGCGACCGCGGCCAATTTGAGCAAGCCGAAGCCTGTTACGTCAAACTGCTCGGCGAGCTTGAATCGGACGACGACGTCGACATCGCGCGCGGCATCGTGGCCAACGACCTCGCATTGGTGAAAATCGCCTTGGACGAGCCGGACGCGGCCATTGAGTTGGCTCACGCGGCAGCGCAAATCATGGAAGAGAATTACGGCGAGACCAGTGCCCACTACGCGCAATGCCTCGACACTTTGGCGCAAGCGTTGGCGGCGAATGGCAATCTCGACGAAGCGCGACATGCCATCCAGCAATCGCTGAAAATCTGCGCCGCCGACAGCGGCGAAGAGTCGGCGCAATACGGCGCCTCGCTCTTGACGCTGGCCAAGGTGCAAGGCCTGGCCGGCGAACACGCCACGGCCGAGCGCACGGCGGAGCGCTCCGTCGAGCTGCAGGAAAAAACTCGCGGCGCGACGAGCCGAATGACCGATTTGGCGAGACAAGAACTTGAAGCGCTGCGAGACGCGCGCTCGGCCCCTGGCGACGCCGGTCATCCCACGGCCGATGACGGCGGTGAGGCTTTGTTCGTCGAAATGTTTGGCCGGCATGACCTTTCGCCCGATCTGCTGCGCCAGCGGCGTGAATCCTGGGACCGGCTGACGCCCGATCAGCGCCGCGCCGCGGCGGAGATGTTTCGCCGGTCGATCGGCGCGCGTCCGCCGTCCCGCGCGCCAACCGCCAGTCGCCCAAAGTAGCGCGGCGGAGCCGAAGCCGGGCCGCGGTTTCTTGAAGCTCAACTCAACCGACAACGGCGCCGCTGCTTTCCAAAATCTGCCGCTCAATGTCCAGCCCGGCAAGTTCGCTCCAAGCGGCCATGAACGTGCGAAACAACGGTCCCGGACGGCCGCTGCCGATCGGCGCGCCGTCGATCTTCACCACCGGCAGCAAACAATAAGGGGTGCTGGTGAGCCACGCCTCGTCGGCCGCCAGCGCCTCGCTGGGCAGCACGTCGCGCTCGCTGAAAGCGATGCCGAGTTGCCGCGCTAGCTCAATGACCGTGCCCCGGCTGATGCCAGGCAGTGTTTCATTCAGCTTGGGCGAAACAATCGCCCCGCGTTCGACCAAGAGGAAATTGGCGCTGCTCGTCTCGGTAATGCGGCCGTCAAGATCGAGCAGCAAGGCCCAAGCGCGCGGATCGGCCGCTCGCGCCTCGCGGTCGGCCAGATAATAGTGCATTCGACTGCGGCACTTGATCGCCGGGCTGACGCATTGCGGCGGGATCTGGCGAATCGACGGAATCACCAGGTGCGCCCCGTCACGCATGGCGGCGGCCCAGCGGCGACCGTCGAGAGGAAACGTATGCACGCAAACAGTCGGCCCCTCGGCGAATGGTTCGCACAGGCCGCGCTCGAAGCCCGCGTAGATCGCCATTTCACCCGCCGTGACAAACTGAATCAGCCCCAGTTCTTCGCCGGGCCGCAATAGTCGCGCGTTGCGTTCGATCAGTTCGCGCGAGACGGCGGCGAGGTCGTCTTGTGTTTCGTTGATCTCAAAACCCACGGCGGCCAATGAGTGAAAGAAGCGATCGAGGTGCGCCTCCAAATGGTAGGGGGCGTGGTGGAAGGTGCGCGTCTGCTCCGTCACCGTCGCGCCCAGCACCAGCCCGGCATCGTAAATGGCCACGCGCGCCTGCGAGGCGGGCAGCATGCGGCCGTTCAGATAAACCTGCGCTTCGGGCATGGTCGTGGAGCGTCAACCGCCGAGAACGTAAAATGGTTGCGGCGTGAAGCCAATGAACACGAAACTCAGCATCAGCCAGCCGAGCGCGGTGCGACCGGCGCCCAGCGGCACGGTATCGTCGGCCGTGGGCGGGTGCCACGGCCCCATCATCAACAACAGCAGAAGCATCACCGACCAGCCCCAGTAACCGAAGATGGCCACGCCCAGCAGCGCCGCGAACAGCATGAAAGCGGAGACGCGGTGGGCGCGCCGCAAGAGCAGGGCATATAGCACATGGCCGCCGTCCAACTGGCCGATGGGAATCAGATTCAACGCGGTGATGAAGATGCCCACCCAACCGGCGAAAGCGAGCGGGTGCCAGAGGATGTCCTCTGTTTCGCCTAATGGACCGAACGTGAGAAAGCAGAGCAGTTTGAAGAGCAATGGTTTACCCAGCAGCCAGCCTTGATGCCCGGCCATGTCGACCACTTCGGAATGCCGCAATCCCACCACGCAGCACACGATGGTGGGGACGAGTCCGGCGATGGGGCCGGTGATGCCAATATCAAACAGCGCCTTGCGATCTCCGACATGCGCCTGCATGCCGATCACGGCGCCCATGGTGCCGGTGGGGCTTAAGGGCATGGGGATGAAAAACGGCAGGCTGGCCGGCACGCGATATCGCAACGCTTGGAAAAAATGCCCCAATTCGTGCATCGTGAGAATGAGCATCAAGGCGGCGGCGAACACCGGGCCGCCGGCCTGGTAGGTCGTGAAACAGGTCGCCACAAAAAGCACGGCCGGCAACAGCACCTGCCGCCGCCGCGGCGCCGGCTCATGGTAATCGTCCATGCTCATGGGCGGCGCGTAGGGCGACGCCCGAACCTCGTGCGGCTCAAAATGCGATCCCGGAACGCCATTATTGTAATGCTCCATCATGCAGCTTATTGTACACGGTCGGACAAGGCTGGCGGCTCAGTTTACCCGTTTGTGGCATAAGGCCGGTTTTATTTTGCCCGGAATTACCGCACCGAAATCCGCGAAACTTGAATTAAGAGCTTCTAAGCGCATTCGGCGGCAGCGCTTGCTTTTTACCAGTATGAGGGGTATCGTAAATACCTCTAGCTGAGTAAATCCAGAATCACACGGTGAGACTTTGTTGTCCGGCAGCCGCGATCAGCCGAGCGGAACGCCGCGCCGTTTGCACGTCGCGGTGTATGCCATCGCGCGCGATGAGTCGCCGTTTGTCGCGAGATTCATGCGGCCGTTGGCGGTCGCGGATGAAGTGCTGATTGCCGATACCGGTTCCAGCGACGATACCGCCAACCTATTTCGCCAACACGGCGCCCGCGTGGTTTGCATCAATGTCTCGCCTTGGCGCTTCGACGACGCGCGCAACGCCGCGTTGGCTCTCGTTTCCCCGCGCGCGGACGTCTGTGTCTCTCTGGACTGCGATGAAATCATACAAGACGGTTGGCGCGAGAACCTAGAACGCGTCTGGACGCCGGGAACGACGCGGCTCCATTACACGTCCATCTACTCTTGGACCGCCGAAAACACGGCCGGCATCGTGTGCTGCGCGGATCGAATTCATGCGCGGCACGGATACCGCTGGCGCTGGCCCGTGCATGAATGCGTCGAATGGTACGGCGATGGCGACGAACGCCCGGCGAGCTGCTTTGAATTGTCCGTGCATCATCACCCCGATCCGGCCAAGAGCCGCGCGCGGTATCTGCCGATGCTGGAGCGGGCCGTGCGTGAGGACCGCGATTCGCCGCGGATGTCCTTCTACCTGGGACGCGAGCGATTCTTTCAGGGAGATTACGGCGGGGCCGCGGGCGAGCTGCGCCGCTATTTGAGGTTGCCAACGGCCCACTGGGCGGCGCAACGCGCCGAGGCTTGCCGCCTGCTTGCCGCAAGCCTTGAGGCGCAGGGCGCCGTGGAAGCGGCGCTGGCCTGGCGCTGGCGGTCGGTGAGCGAATGCCAGGACCAGCCCGAAGCTTGGGTTGAGCTGGCGCGTGCCCTTTACTGGCGGGGCGATTTTGAGGGGGGCTATTATGCGTCGCGTCGCGCGTTGGCCATTCACAATCTCGCCGGGTCGCATGCCAGCCCGCCCGAGGCGCGCGGCGCCCTACCGCACGACCTGCTGGCGAACTGCGCCTGGCGGATCGGTCTGGTCGACGAGGCGCGGCGTCACGCCTTGCTGGCTGCGGAATTATCGCCGCGCGACGAGCGCCTCCGGCGCAACGCCGCGTACTTCGACGGCGCCAAGAAAGTCGAATGCCATGTTCTGAAGCAGGAGTGCGTACGATGAGCGTTAGCCTGGAAAAGCTGACCGAGCTATTGACCGAGTGCGACGTTTCCAAATCGGATCAACTTAAGGACGCGCTGGCGCGCGTCGGCCAGGCGCATGCCGATCTGGCCGCCGAACGCGTGGTCGCCGAACTGACGGAAAGCGGCGTGATCACGCCTTTGCAATCGGAGTTGCTGCTTGCCGGGCGCAACCTGGTTCTGGGTCATTACATTCTGCGTGAAAAGATTGGCGAGGGCGGAATGGGCACCGTCTATGCCGCGCGGCACCGCCACATGGGACGTCAGGTGGCCCTTAAGGTGATTCGCCCCGATCGCTTCAAAGACCCCGGCTTCATCGAGCGTTTTCGGCGCGAGATTCAGCTTGCGGCGCGCCTGCGACATACCAATATTGTCGTGGCCTACGACGCCGGTGAAGACCACGGCGCGCTGTATCTGGTGATGGAACTGGTGGAGGGGTGCGATTTGGCCCGGCACGTGCGGCGCTACGGCGCGCTCGACTTGCCAACCGCCCTCGACGCGGTGCGCCAAGCCGCCTGTGGACTGGCTTATTTGCATTCGCAGAAGCTCGTTCATCGCGACATTAAACCCTCGAACCTGCTGCTCGACCGGCAGGGCGTCGTCAAGATACTTGATTTGGGGCTGTCGCGATTGGTCGAGTGGTCGGAGGCCGTGCAAGCCGGGGTTTATTCCACCGCCACCATACCCGGCGAGCCGATGGGCTCCGTCGATTTCATGTCGCCCGAACAGTTTGTGAATGCCCGCCTGGTCGATGCGCGCGCCGACCTTTACAGCCTTGGCTGCACGCTCTACGGTTTACTCACGGGCAGGCCGCCGTTTCCGGGCATGTCGCCCGGTGAACGAATCATCGCTCATCGCGAGCACCCCATTCCGAGTCTGCGAAACGTGGTTCCCGATGCGCCGCCGGGGCTAGAGCGGTTGTTTCAGCGTTTGCTCGCGAAGAATCCGGCGCTGCGGCCGAGCGATGCCAATCGCGTCATCGCCGAGATTGATGCGCTGGGAATTCTTCGTTCATCAAGCGGCGTGCCGGCGGCGGCGATCGCCGCTGAGTTTGCTGAAACCGAAGTGTTTCCGCGCGCGCCGTCTGCCACTGGTCGAATGACGAAAAGCAGGCTCATCGCATCCGTTTGCGCCATCGTCGGCGTTGCGCTGACCGCGTTGGCCATCAGCCGTTATCGGACTGTCGGGGGCGACAAAAC
>DASVGM010000161.1:0-8319 GCA_036379555.1 Pirellulales bacterium
AACCTCCACCGGCGACGTTTCGGAGGCCAGCGCCATTGAGTATTCGGTGCTGGTGCTCAACGTGCAAGACATTATCATCTGCGGCCATTCCGAATGCGGGGCGATGCGCGCCGTGATCGAGCGCCCCGCGCTGCTCGACGCGCCCAACCTGAGCAAGTGGCTGCACTATTGCACGTCGGCCGCTTTTCGTCTCGATCAAGAGGGGCCGCTCGACGCGTCCAGAAGCGTTCACGATCAATTGTCGCAAATGAACGTCTTGGTGCAGCTCGAACACCTGATGTCCTACTCCATTGTGCAGGAGCGCGTCCGCCGCGGCGACCTTTATTTGAACGGTTGGTGGTTTGACATCGCCAAGGGCGAGATGCTGGCTTATGAACGTGAGACACGCTCGTTTGAATGCATCGACCGCAAAACGGCCGAGCGCTTTTTGGAACGTCGTGATGCCGAGCAAACCGAGGCCGGGCAAGCTGGGGCGGGGCAAACCGGAGCGGAATGATTGCCAGAAGTTTCATCCTGGACGAATCCTTATGCGAAACTTGATACGCGGCATTGGTGGTTGCGGCCTGTACGCCGCTCTTGCGCTTCTCGCGCCGCACGCGGCCGAGGCGCATTTCTTGTTCATTCACGTCACACCGCCCGCCGAAGGCGGCCGGGCCGCTGAAGTTTTTTTCAGCGAGCGGGCCACGGCCGGCGATCCGCGCTTCGTAAAAAAGGTCGCGCATACGGAGTTGTGGCGGCAGGCATCGCCCGGCAAGTTTGAACCGCTCGAAGTGCGTATCGACGACGATCGGTTGCGCGCGCACTTGCCCGCCGCCGGAAGTATCGCGGTGACGGGTTTCTGTGAGTATGGCGTGCTGGCGCGGCCCAATGAGACGCCGTTTTTGTTGCGATACTATCCCAAGGCCGTGGCCGGCAAGCCCGATGAATTGAACCGCTTCGAGCGCCGCCCGAACGCCGCGCTAGAGATCATGGCCACCGTTGAGGGCAGTCACGTCAACCTGGTTGCCCTGGCCGATGGCCGCGCACTGCCAAGCGTGGTGTTTCATGTTGTCGACAGCGATCTGACGGAAGAAGAAATCACCGCCGCCGACGGCCGCGCACGCTGGTCGCCCGGCAAGCACGGCCGCTGGTCGATTTATGTGAAGCACGTACTGCCGACGGCCGGGGAAAAAAACGGGCAACATTATGAAGAAATCCGTCAGTTCGCGACGTTAGCGCTCACTTGGCCGCTGGCGCCTGACGAGCCTGATGTGGCGGCGGTCGAACGCTTTGAAGACGCCGTCGCCATTCGAGCGCAGTGGCGCGGTTTTCCGGGGTTTACGGCCAAGCTTGCCGGCTCCGTGGCCGGGCGATCGTGCTCGGGCGACGTTACGGTCGCGGCCGACGGCGGCGTCACGCTCAACACTGATGACGCCGCCGCGCGAGAATGGCTGGAAGAGCAACTTGGCTCAATCGTCATGCACCGGGCCGCCTCCGACCGTCCAAAAGGCGCGCGGCCGCGACTCTGGTTCGGCGACGACGAGAATGACGATCACCCTTTGGGCCGGTTGTTGATCTTCGACGGCGGCGCGTTTGCCTCCAGCTATCGTGTGAAAGACCGGCAGATCACGGTAGTGAACCGGTCGCTGGGCCGGCGGAACATGACTATTACGGTGCTCGACAACCAACAGACGCCGGAGGGTACGTTTCTGCCGCGCAGTTACACCGTTCATTACTGGGACGACGCCACCGGTCGGCTGACGCGCAGCGAGGCGATTGACGACCGCTGGACTAGAGTTGGCGGCTTCGATCTGCCGCGGTCGCACACCGTGACCACATCGAGCGACGCCGGGCAAAACGTGCGCAGCTTCACCTTGTCGGAGCATGCGTTGCTGCCTCGGTGATGGCGGCCTAGCGACTGCCATCGGCCAAAACCGCGGCCGGCACGGGAAACGACTGGCAAAGGTCGCTCACCTGGCCGCGCACGCGCGCCAGCAGCGGGGCGTCGTCGGGCGAACGCAAAACCTCGACCATCCAATCGCCAATGCGCCGCATTTCATCCACGCCCATGCCGCGCGTGGTCAGCGCAGGCGTGCCAATGCGAATGCCCGAAGGATCGAGCGGCTTGCGCTCGTCGTAGGGAATCATGTTCTTGTTAACCGTAATGCCACAACGGCCCAAGGCCGCTTCTGCAAGTTTGCCGCTCAGGCCGATCGTGGTCACGTCGGCCAACATCAGATGGTTGTCGGTGCCGCCGCTGACCAACCGCAACCCGCCCGATATCAATCGCTCGGCAAGTGCTTTGGCGTTGGCGATGATGCGCCGGGCGTAGTCTTTGAACTCCGGCCGCAACGCCTCGGCGAAGCAAATCGCCTTGCCGGCCACCACATGCATCAGCGGGCCGCCTTGCAAACCTGGAAACACGCTGCGGTCGATGTCTTTGGCGAATTCTTCGCGGCACATCGTCAGACCGGCCCGCGGCCCGCGAAGCGTTTTGTGCGTGGTGCTGGTGACGAAATCAGCCACCGGCACGGGATTGTGGTGCAGGCCGGCGGCGACCAGCCCGGCATAATGCGCCATATCGACAAACAGCTTCGCGCCGCAATCGCGGGCGATTTCGGCGAAGCGGTCGTGCGGAATCTCACGCGGATAGGCGCTGGCGCCCGCCACGATCATTTTTGGTTTATGGTCGCGAGCCAGCGCGGCCACCTGGTCGAAGTCGATCAGGTTGGTGTCGCGCGTCACTCCATAGCTCAAAAAATGGTAGAGCTTGCCGGAGATGTTCAGCTTCATGCCGTGGGTGAGGTGCCCGCCGTGGGCCAAATCGAGGCCGAGCACCGTATCGCCGGGTTGAAGCGCGGTGAGATAAACCGCCTGATTGGCTTGGCTGCCCGAATGCGGCTGCACGTTGACGTGTTCGGCGCCGAACAAAGCCTTGGCCCGGTTCCTGGCCAACTCTTCAACCTGATCGACAAACTCGCAGCCGCCATAGTAGCGGCGGCCGGGATACCCCTCGGCATATTTATTGGTGAGCACGCTGCCCACGGCCTGCATTACCGCCGGGCTAACGTAGTTTTCGCTGGCGATCATTTCCAGGCCGTCGTGCTGCCGCTCGATTTCGGCGGCGACTGCCGACCAGACTTCCGGGTCTTCTCGTTCGATGAAATTCATGTGGTGCAGTATAGCGAAGCGGCCACCGAGACGCCAATAATCCATACGGCAAATCATGCCGGCTTAGACGCGCGTTCGGCCCGCCGGTTCAAAGCAATTCGACAAATTGTGTAATTGTCAACCCGGCGGCTTTGATCTGCGACCTCAGTAGTCCCTTACCGATCGTCTTGCCAGCGTGCACAGGAATCGAAAGCCGGTTGTCGCTCGTATCCGATGCCATGAGATGGTGGCTACCCGAAATACGATAAACTCGCCAGCCAGCCTTTTGAAAGGCAGACACAGCATCGTCGCCAGAAATCCTCGGCAGCCTAGGCATTCACCAAAATCCACTTTTGCGATACTCCCGCCGGAATCTCGTACTGTCCGGGTTCCTTCCAAGGAATTTCAACGCCATCGTCAACGTATGATTGAATGATGGCCACGGCGGCTTCGCGAGCATTGTCAACTGCCTCATCCTCTGTATCACCGCAACTGCCGGTGCCCGGAAGATTGAGAATCACGGCAGAGAAGTCACCCTCATCTTCTCGCATAATCGCCAAGTGGCAACGATACGATTTTGGATACTCGTTAGGAACGCCGATCGTGTAATTGCCGGTGTTGCTGTCGTTTACCCAGATTGAGCTGTTCATATCAGTAACCTTCACATTTAAGATTCATCGGAATCGTCTGCCGCCCTGGCAATAATGCGGTGCGAACCAATAATTTCGCCGCCGTATACGACTTCAAACGCGTAGATGCCTGGCTCAGGGATGTCGAGTCTGGGAAGCTGAGAAATGATTTCAACCGTGGCGAGCCTGTCCTTGCATTTTATTTTGATTTCCGTGTCAAAGAGCACCCTATTCCTCTTGAGGCTCACGAACTGCAATTCGAGTTTTGTGTTATCCCATACGTCAGTCAGGCTGATGTAGGCATACGGGGCACCAGCGCCGCCCCCCTCTACTCTAGTCGCAATGGTTCCATCTGGCTTTTGAATGGTCTTTGGTGGTTTTCCTTTTCTGAGCCTGATCGCGTTGAATGTTCCGGCGATGACCTTCTTGCCGCTCACGTCCTGGTATACGTGCTCAGCAATTAGCAATGCTTGCAAGACAGGTTTCACTCAGAATTAGTTCCTTGCGCAAAAGAAACGACCGCGATGCTAGCGGCCATCTGCATATTTCGTTTGTCAATGGCTGCCGAACCACCGGCCGCCCTACATCGGTCGGTATTGGTTCCTATCGACGTCTAACAATCTGGACGATAACCAAAGTTCGGAGCGAACGCAACGCCGCAAAAAAACGAACCTACGTCAACTCCAATTAACGCAAGTTTTTACGGACCAATAAGATGCCTCATAATCTAACCATAGCCAGCAGCGCGGTGGTAGGCAAGCATTTGGCGCGTCGAAAAATGTCGATTGGCGGGGGGCATGATGTCGCTCCTAGGCGCCGGCTGGGACAGCCTACTACCACGCCGCGCGAAAACCGCTTACAATAAAGCTCAAACCGTTCCCGCCTTCCGTCCTAACCCAAACTAGGATGCCCGCCGATGGATGCTCTTCGCCGCTTAGGTTTCTTGCCGCGCCAGACCGACACGGTGCAAGCACAAACCCGCCGGCACTTTTTGCAAGATTGCCAGCTTGGCGTCGGCGCTTTGGCGCTTTCGGCGTTGTGGGGCGAGACGCCGGCTCAGGCGGCCGGAGTGGTCAATCCGTTGGCGCCGCGAGCGCCGCACTTTGCCGCCAAGGCCAAGCAAATCATTTATCTGCATCTGACCGGCTCGCCCCCGCATCTCGATCTGTATGACTACAAACCGGAGCTGGTCAAGCACGACGGCCAGCCCTGCCCCGAATCGACGATTAAGGGAAAGCGCTTCGCGTTTACTTCGGGCACGCCCAAGCTGCTCGGCACGCCGCGCGGCTTCGCGCAGCACGGGCAAAGCGGCGCGTGGTTGTCCGACGCGCTGCCCCACCTAAAAAGCGTGGCTGACGATCTGTGCATCGTCAAGTCGATGACCACCGATCAGTTCAATCACGCGCCGGCCGAGTTGCTGCTTTACACCGGTTCGCCGCGTTCGGGGCGACCGTCGATGGGCGCCTGGGTGACCTATGGCCTTGGTTCGGAGAACGAAGATTTGCCGGGCTTCGTCGTGCTCATCTCCAGCGGCGTGCAACCCAACGGCGGCAAAAACTCTTTTGGCAGCGGCTTTCTGCCTTCGGTCTTTCAAGGCGTGCAATGCCGCTCGAAGGGCGACCCGGTGCTCTACGCTTCCGACCCGCCGGGCATGGACCGCGGCCTACGTCGCGCCACGCTCGACGCTCTGCGCGACCTGAATGAACTGCAGGCCCACGAAATGGGCCATCCCGAAACGCTGACGCGCATCGCCCAATATGAACTGGCCTTCCGCATGCAGACGGCGGTGCCGGAAGTGATGGACATCTCGCGCGAGACGGCGGCCACCTTGGCGGCATACGGAGCGCAGCCCGGCGCGGCCAGCTTTGCCAATAACTGCCTGCTGGCCAGGCGATTGGTGGAGCAAGGCGTGCGTTTCGTGCAGCTTTTTGATTGGGGCTGGGACTTTCACGGCACCGGCGGCGATAGCGATCTGAAAGACGGTCTGACGCGAAAGTGCGCCACCATGGACAAGCCCGTGGCCGCGCTGATTCAAGACCTCAAAGAGCGCGGCATGTTGGACGAAACGCTGATTGTCTGCGGGGGCGAATTCGGCCGCACGCCGTTTCGCGAGGGCCGCACCGCGGCCAGCGCCTTGCTCGGACGCGACCATTACCCCGACGTTTTCACCATGTGGCTGGCCGGTGGCGGCGTGAAGGGTGGGTACACCCACGGCGAATCTGACGAGCTGGGTTTCTCGATCGCCCGCGACAAGGTTCACATTCACGACTTGCAAGCCACCATTTTGCACTTGCTGGGTTTCGATCACACGCGGCTGATCTATCGTTTTCAGGGCCGCGACTATCGTTTGACCGATGTGCAGGGCGAAGTGGTGAAGCCGCTGTTGGCCTAGAGCTTTATCAACGCTAAAATGTCAGGTTCAACACGACTGTAGGATGGGCTTCCTAGCCCGTCACCAATCGACTACGACGGGCTAGGAAGCCCATCCTCCACAGACGGCGACAGCTCGCGCCTACCCGACATTTTAGGTGTGACAAAGCACCAGCCCGAGGCAAGTTAATACCGTGCCTGCCCAAAAATATGAACGAGCGGCTGATTGGCAGTTGAAATCGCGGCGGCTGGTCTTTCCGGCGCGGCCGCTGGTGATGGGAATTCTGAACGTCACGCCGGACAGCTTTTCTGACGGCGGACACTACGATACCACCACGGCCGCCATCAACCACGGCCTGCGCATGGCGGCGCACGGCGCCGACCTGATCGACATTGGCGGCGAAAGCACCCGGCCCTACGCCGAACCCATCGCCGAGGCCGAGGAACTGCGGCGCGTGCTGCCGGTGGTGCGGGGCTTGCTCGAAAAAGTGAACGTGCCGCTTTCCATCGACACCTCGAAGGCGTCGGTGGCGCGAGAAGCGATCGCCGCCGGAGCGGAGATCATCAATGACATTACCGCGCTGGCGGCCGACGAGCGCATGATCCAGACTGCGCTTGATACCGGCGCGGCCGTCTGCGCGATGCACATCCTCGGCACCCCGCAAACAATGCAAGACAACCCTATCTACAACGACGTAGTGAGCGAAGTGTTCGATTACCTGCTCCGCCGCCGCGACGCGCTTGTCGCGGCGGGAATTGCACGGGGCCGCATCGCCCTCGATCCGGGCATTGGTTTTGGCAAAACGCATCAACACAACCTGACGTTGCTGGCCCATTGCCGGCGGTTCCACGAGTTGGGTTGTCCGCTGCTGGTCGGGCACTCACGGAAGGGGTTCATTGGCAAAGTTCTGGGCGACAAAATGGCTAACCGCGACGCGGGCGGAATTGGCGTGAGCCTGGCGCTGGCCAATCAGGGCGTACAGATCGTTCGCGTTCACGACGTGGCCTCCACACTGCACGCGCTGAAGCTCTACTTCGCGGTCGGCGGGTAGGCATCCCTGGGGATTGACCTCGTTGTTTGAAAAGCGATCCGAAAGTGTATCTGTTGGGTGGTATAAATACCAGCTAAAAGCATTGCATGTCCCGCCGGACTGCCCCACAACGCGCGTGTCGTCGACTCGAAAAACGGCTTTGAACGTCGGCGACACGCGTGTCGTCGGCTCGAAAAACGGTTTTGAATATCGGCGACGCGCGTGTCGTCGACTCGAAAAATGGTTTTGAACGTCGGCGACACGCGTGTCGCGGCGAAAGTAGTATGAGCAATGCCGCTCATCGCGTCACTCGCAAATTGGGGCGATTTTTCCGTAGCCGGCCAATGGCGACGTCGCTTACGCTCTTGGGCACGTAAAGCTCTTCCAGCCGCGGCAGGTTTTCGATTTGCTTCAGGCCCTCGTCGGTGATCTTGGTTTCTTTCAGGCCCAAGCGGCGCAGTTGTTTGGCCCCGCTGAACGCGGCCAGCCCGGCATCGCCGACGTTGGTGTTGAAAATGTCGATCTCTTCCAACGCCGTGAGCGTTTTGAGCGGCGCCAGCCCCGCCGTGGTTATATCGGTGCCGCTCAAAAACAGTTGACGAAGATGGACCAGCCTGGCGACGTGTGGCATCGCCGCGTCGGTCACGCGCGTGCCGGAAAGCCCCAGACGTTCCAGGTGAACTAATCCGCTCAGGTTCGCGACGCCAACGTCCGTCACTGCGGTTTGAATCAGGTCCAGTTCGCGCAGCGCGGCCAGCTTCGCGATTTCCGCCAGCCCGGCGTCGGTGACGCCGGTTTTGCTCAGGTAAAGCTGGCGCAATTGCGATAGCCCGGCGATCTCTCGCAACGCGGCGTCGGTGATCTTGTCTCCGGAGAGATTCAGCCGCTCCAGGTCGTGGCACTCACGCAGACGGGCGACCGACGCGTCGGTGATGCGCGTGTCGTACAAATCGAGCGACCGCAAGAGCGAAACGTCGCCGAGCTTGGCGAAATCGGCGTCGGTGATGGGCTTGCCCCCCAAGTGAATCGTGATGACTTTCGGGCCGCCGGCCGTCTGCTCCAGTTCGGCCGCGCCGCCAAGCTTTTTCACTTCGGCTAGGTCGTTCGGCGCGTTGGAGCAGCCGCCCAGCCAGAGCACGATTAGCGCACATTGCACGGCG